>DASZTI010000099.1:0-4902 GCA_035548215.1 Candidatus Dojkabacteria bacterium | reverse complement strand
GTGCGGGCATATATCGGGCTATCCTCACATCGGCATCATCTGTTCTGATCATGAAATCTTGATTATTATCCTTACATGTTTGACACCAGGTACGAAAACTTTCAGCTTCTGTTTGGGAGTTTGGCCCAATTACTAATGTCTCAGGTATTTCCAGTCCTGCTTCTTCAAGTATCTGGATTCTTTGATGCTTGCCTAAGCGTGAACCAAAATCTGGTATCTCGCCTAGTTCAGTGTAATGCTTGTTTTTATTTAAATTGAGTTCTTTTTCTGGCATGTTCGTTTGTGATTTTAAATTAAAGAAATAGTTCTGTTTAGTTAGGATCAACTAGCTAAAGTTAATCAAATTTAAGTATTGGCATTGAAAGAATATCTATGCCATATTCCTCTTTATATACAACATCAGAAGATCCGATATAGGCTTTAGAATAATCGAAACCAAGAATTTCAAAAGTCTTTTTAACTTCATCCTCACTCTGCCCTTCTACTTCTACGTACGGATCAATCATTGGCCAAGTATCTATATCAATTTCAACATTGTTTAATAACCATCGTTCTCTAAGATTTTCTTGAAGATTTCTTTGTCTAAAGCCAGCCATTGTTAAAAACTCGCTTGTTTTTTCAAAATCATCAACGATGATATCTATTTCTTTAATATTATTTATGTTTGATGATGTGATCTTTAATGTTAAAGTAATTGTTTGGCCATCTGTTCTAAGTCGTATCCATTTACTTCCTTGTTCATCAATCTCAACACCCTTAGGTAAATCAAACGTTTTACGAATATATTTTATTTCTTTGAATATTAACTTCGCACCGAGTTTCTTAAGTTTTTTTCTCAGCTTATCTTTATCTATCCTAATGGCCTTTGCTTCATATTCGTTTGTCATATCTTAAACGTTTTAAAGTTATTTTATGAATTATATGGTTTAAAAGCTGGAAACATAAGTGAAGATCACTTAACTATGGTAAAATTAAGTATGAAATATGCATATGAACCTGAGATCGATGACATACAAAAAAAGATCCTTTCAAAACTGATCCAGTCCGAAACTTTAAGGTTTACCGATATGAAAGATGAAGGTTTAGAAAATGATCAATTTAACTATCATCTTCAAACATTAGTAAAAAAAGGTTATTTAGAAAAGAATGATAGTAAATATAAACTGACGATTAAAGGTAAAAAACTAGTCTCAAATTTTGATGCCAAAGGTGTTGTTAAAGGACTCTTTAAAGTTTCAGTTGCACTTTTCGTAGTTGATACCAAAACAAAGAAAATCTTGCTGCAAAAAAGGACACGATCTCCTTTCTATGGTGATATTACAAATATTGCAGGTAAAGTTTTGCGTGGTGAGAAAATAATTGATGCAGCTAAAAGAAAGTTAAAAGAAGAGGCCGGTTTAGATGGTACGTTTGTAAATATTGGTGTATTAAGAAAGATCAAAAGATGGAAAGATAATGAGATTTTAGAGGACACATTCTATAACTGTTGTTATACTGAAAACCCGTCCGGCCAGTTAGTTACTTCTAATGAATTTGGAGAGAATTTCTGGGGAACTTTTGAAGATGCTATCGAGAATAGTAAAACAAATGCTGATCCTGGGGAGTATGAAATTAATGTTTTGAAAAGAGTAAAAGATAAGAATCTTGACCTGTTTTATTTAGAAGACGATGAAATTGTAAAGAATTACTAAAAATATTATTTAGTTTTCAAAATATATATTGATATTGAGTTTAATCCAAACTCCAATGTTTCAAAAAGTTTTAAACCCTCTGGATTTAGTTTCTCGATTGGATAATGTCTTGGATGTTTAACAATTACTACTCCTTTGAATTTTACTTTTGTATCTTCTACGCCAGTAAGTAATTTACCAGCTGAAGTGATTGTATCTTCAATTTTATACAACTGCTTCTTGTTATAAAGTTTGTATGGAGGATCTATAAATATGATGTCAAAAGTAACTCCATTCTCCCATTTACTTCCCTTCTCTCTGGTTACACTTTTAGGAAGAAATTCATCAGCCTTCATTTTTATAATCTCTGAACTAGAAGCATATCCTGTCTTTTCTAAATTATGCTTGAGAACCATCTCTGCATATTTGGAGGCATCTATGAAGGTTGCTTTTTTAGCTCCTCTTGAAAGTGCTTCTATGCCAAAACTTCCCGAGCCTGCATAAAGATCTAAAATAGTTTTTTTAGCAATATCTTTAGCCAAAATATCGAATATTCTAACCTTCATTCGGTCTGTTAATGGACGAGTATTTCGAGGAATTTCAATGTTAAAATTTTTAACGGCTCCACCAGTTACTCTAACAGTACCTTTCACTGTAGGGTCTTTACTGAGAAGTCGTTCTTTAAGAAAGGTATCTTCCATAACTTCAAAATCAGCAACAGTATCAATTTTCCACTGTGCTTTTTTCTTTCTTATTTTCTTTCCTGAATCTTCTTTTAAACTCATGATATGTATTTTACCGTATTATTAAGGTTTTTACTACGCTAACCTTGTTTTAGACAACACTTATTAGTATTTATCTGAGAGTAATAGTTGAGTGCTTACACCGGTTGTTACAGCTGCTTTGAATAATCCAATGCTTTTTTGATCATCCGAGTCCTTTATATATACTATTTCAGTGTTAGATATCCACATTGGTTCTTGAATTGTAAAAAAGTTATGTGATTTGAAAAGCTGAGACTCTGTTTTTGTTTCAAGATTCACAACCATTGTGTCATGGAGAACATTCTCTGAGTCTGGTGTGCTAATCCTTTTGTCATATAGGGCATATTTCTGATCTGGGGATAAATTGTTGGGTATTTGGAAATCTGCAAACTCACCAGAATGTAAAACTGTCTTTTTATCATCCTGAACAATAAAGACTTCTGATGGTGTTGTGTCATCTGCTGGAAGGGTAATAGCAAGGAATCTGTTTTTTGTCGAAGCATAAACTCCTTCCCATGTGTTATATTTTGCATTAACACTTAATGTCATGTTTTCTGTATCGATTGTTGTAAGGCCAGCAAGATCTCCTAGCCCTGAACCTTTATCTGCACAAAATTGGCTTTCGCATAGAAAATATACATATCTCGAATCTGTACTCCATGTCCTATCACTTGTGAGCAATTCTGAGATGCTAGTAAATCTTTTTATACTTGATTGCTTTTCTGTTTCGAAATTATAAACGGAAAGATCTGTGTAGCTAGGTTCGAATCTTTTAGCATCTCCACCCTCGCCTCCTACACTTACGAGGGTTCCGTATTCTGTCATAATGAAGGCTTTTTTACCGTCTGGTGAAATATCTGCGGATTGTAGAAGTGATTTTAGTTTTGCGGAAACTGGTAACACTACTTCTTTCAAAGAACTATTTGATTTGTCAAAAAGAGATAACTTGTGATTGTATTGGCCTTTTTCATAAGTATCAATTAAAGCATATCTTGTTCCGTATCGTTGATAGATGAGCATGCCACCATTCTCATTTGTAAAGTCTTTTACCTTAGGAAGGTTCGTTGCTGTATTTGTACTGACATCAAATCGTGTTAATCCGCCTGTTGTTTTTGAAAAAGTCGTTGCATACAAAAGAGTTGAATTATATGTCTTAGGGTCTACGCCATCGTTGGTATTGTCCTGATTATTATTAGTATTATCTGTTGTTGTTTTTATGTTGTTGTTTGTTGTTGTACCTTTGTCTCTAAAGTAGAAATACCATACTGCAGCTCCTATGCCTGAAAGTAATAAGAGCACTACTAATGTTATTAAAATAATCTTCATTGGATTCTTCTTTGTTGGTTGCTGAACGGTTGTTGTTTCTACAACTGAAGGTTGAGCGATAGGTTCGGTTATTGGATTTGGTTCAGATACTACCGGAGTTGTTATCGGAATGGGTTCAGTAGCTACAGGGGTATTTATTGGCGTGTTATCCATCTTTTCATAATAATTATTTTAACTAATGTCATTATATAATTAATTACAATCTCTTGGATATAGCAGAATATTCGTTTATTCTTATGGGGTGTCGTTTTATGACCTTCCTATTAGTTTCCCATAAAAATATCCCCATACATCTCGATATTTTTCCATTGGGTAAATTGCTGAGTACATTATTGAAAGAGGAATATCATATGCTCGAACTGTTTTAAACAATTCACCACCAAACCCTTTCTTGAAATGTGTAAAACCAGCCCATGGGTGCTTTGGATCATCATCAGGTGCAACTCCCCAAAAATCAAAATATTTTAATTCATCTTTTTTAGCATCTTTAATAGCCTGCCAAATTAAAGCATGTGGAGCATAAAGTTTATTAATTTCTCTTTCATTTAAACTTGAGGCATGTAAGTAGAAGGCAGTGTCGCCATAGAAAGCTATAAGGGCGGAAGCAATTACCTTTTCATTATATTTAACAAAGTATAATCGATATATATTATCTTTTGATAAAACTTCAAATTGTTTTTGTAAATATTCTTTAGGATTTGCAACAAACTTTTGCCTTGATCTAGTTAATTCAAAAAGATCATAAAAAATATCAAAGTCTTCTGGGTTTGTTGAATAACCAATATCAAGTCCTGATGTAAGAGATTTTCTTACTTCATATCTTGTATCTTTTTTCATTTCACTAAGTAAAACCTCTTCATCTTTTTGGATATTTAAAATCCATTTATGTTCAGCTTGTACATGAGTTGGAGCTTTTACATATCCTGCTCTAGATAAAATTTCATTATTCATTTCATTATCTTCAAGCAGTGGATCAATCCTTACAAAGTTAACACTATTTTTCTTTCCTAAATCTTTCAAGAAGAGTTTTAGAGTATTTAATATTTCATATCTTTTTTTTGAATCTTCAGTTAAAAACACTGGAACGTTGGAAATGTAGATATGAGTTCTAAGTTTTGTTGGAATAAGTTGGGCAAGTGCTA
>DASZTI010000098.1:0-5945 GCA_035548215.1 Candidatus Dojkabacteria bacterium | reverse complement strand
AGATGTCCTGCATCATCATTCTAACAAGCAACCATGACTTACCTGAACCCGTCTGACCTAACACATAGGAGTGTCTTCGTCTGTCATCTCGCTTGAAACATATCTTCTTAGACTGTCCTCGATATATATTATTTCCCAACCAAATTGTATCTTTAGAACCAACTTCAGAACTAATCCAGTTAGCTGCTGGAGCTTCTTTAGAAAGCAACCAGTTAATATTTGGTGTTGTAACATTCTTATTTGGGAAGTGATACATACCTGCAAGCTCTTCAACATTTAGAATTGCACCCTTTTTCAAGGAAGGTTTTCTGAATATTACTTCATTCATAAACTCATGACCCTTAAGCTTATCAAGTTTTTCTTTCTTAAGTTCATTAATACCAGGATTAGAGAACTGATCAAATGCTCCTACAATATTATTTAAATGCATATTAGCAATGTCTTCATTAGAAGCGGTAGCTACAATTCTAATTGAGGTATTAAACGCTATTTTAGAAGTCTTCTTTGAAATTGCTTGTAATTGTTCTTGGCTAACACCAATTCTTTTTTTCTCAGGATCTGAATTGGTCTCTTCGACCTTGCTTACAAATTTTCGTCCATTTTTCTGCCACTTACTGCCAGCCGGCGATATAACAATTTGAACAAGTGCTCCCTCACCTTCTTGCATTTTACTTAGTGTACTAAGGATATTTGCTAAAGGATCTCCTGTGAAATCTTCTGATACTTTGATTGGATAATATGGTTCATCTGTTTGAGTTAAACTCGCAAATGCAACTTTAGAATTTTCATTAAAGATGTTATGTTCATCAACAATTGTGACTTCAGCATCTTGATACGACCCTAAGATCTGTTTCTCGACTAGATCTGCAAGTTTTTTAGAAGCATGTACATAAAATCTAATCTCTCCAGGCAAACCAACAATCTCAAAACTAATACTATTAGGAACGGTAAACCACTTATCCAATCCCTTACCTACGCCACCAATACCATAAAGGTTAGCAAACATCTGTTCAGCAACGCCGATTTCAGTTTCATTATCCCGAGTAACTTTAACTTCCATCAACACCCCATTTTTACTCTTCTCATCCCTATCTTTGTGTTTTAAAAACTGAAGATAAAGGTAAACTCCAAGAGCAATTAAGCCAAGAATTAAAACAATTATTAAAAGTGGAATTGCAAGACTTACCCAAGAGGTAACATTAACCGAACCAAGAGAATTATTAGGATAGGTTACATCAGACCCAGGTTGTACTGGTCCAACGACTTGAGCTAATAGATTATATGATTGAAACTGGACAGATTGCATTAATAAATGAACTCATATCAATAGAAAAGGATAGCATAAAAATAGAGCATTTGCATTAATCAATGATTGCAAATATCTTTCTAACAAGAGCAGCCGCCCAAGTTCTACCATCATCTGTATTACCATTGTGTGATAAGGTAACAGCATTAGTTACTGTATCATCACTAATCTTATAACCAATTGATGTTTTAACATTATTCTTTTTATTTACATTTGAGGCTTGTTCCTGTGCGATACGAGCTTTGTCCTCTTCTGCAATAGCGTTTTCTTGATTTCTCGCCTGTTCTTTTGCCTTCAAACTTTCAACTGATTTTGCAAATTGTTCTTTTTCAGGAGCCATTCCTTTATCCACAGTCATAACTTCAGGAACTTCTGAAACTTTTGGAGCTTCAACTGGGAGTGCTGGTGACTCTATATTATTAGCCTGTGTACTGGTCTCAATAGGTGGGAGTTCTTCAGTACTAACAACATGTGTACTTTCTGCAACGGGATGTTCCTGTATATCGTTATATTTATCCAAAAGATTATGTTGTCTCAAAAGATCTTTCTTCTGTTCAATACTTAGTGATACCCAAATGTTTTGAGGTAGTACCCCTACTAATTCAGGAGGTAACTGGTGTAACCATTCTCCTTTAGAGGCTTTTTGTTGTTCTACAGAGTTATTAATAAATGTCTGCATAATTTTATTATTTTACCATATACTCACGCTTCTCTCTATGTAATTCGAGAGTTAAATCTCTTTCTTTATCAACATTCTTCTTTTCAAATCGCTTAAGACCTCTTCCTAACCCCACTAATACCTTAACTTTATTATTTTTCAAATACATTTTTAATGGAACTAAAACCATTCCCCATTGCTTAGATTTACTTTCAAGTTGGGTCAACTCGCTTCGTTTAATCAAAAGTTTTCGAGTTCTAATTGGGTCATACTTAGGATTGTGTGAGAACTTGTATTTTGCAATATTCGTATTAATTAGCCACAATTCATGGTTCATGACTTTAACAAAAGAATCTTTAAGATCCGCGCGATTATCTTTAATGGACTTTACTTCTTCACCAAGTAATACAATACCTGTTTCAACAGTTTCTTTAATATTGTAATTTCTTTTGGCGTTTTTATTTTCGATCATAGCAGGATTATACTATATCTACTTCAAACTTACCTTCCAGATTCTGCTTCCATCTAAAATGTATGCAAAGTTCTCTTGAGCATCTACAACAATATCTTTAACATCATTCCATGCATCACTTCTCTCCCCTCTGTAGACGATCTGTTTTTCTAACCAGAATTCGTTTGGATGTAACATATCATTAGTTGTTTCTTTTGGCTTCTCTAATACAATAAGTCTTTTGTTTAATCTATCAAAGATATACATTGAGTTCTCTAAAGATCCTCCTGTATATGCAGCGACACCATCAGAAAGAGCTGGATTTAAACCAACAATACTGTTTTTAGAAACTACATATTTAGAAGAATTATAGTTATATGTAAATCTATTCAAACCATTCGCACCACTTGAGAGGACATAAATAGATAGATCGGCAAGAAGATCTTTTGCACTTTGAAATTTGGTAGATTTAATATATTCACTAGGAAGAGAATATCCACTTCCAGTTTTAGTAGCCTTATATACCGTTTGGTTTGTTGGACTTAACAGATACACATTATCTGTTTGCGTAAGAATTGCGAGATCTCTAACATCACCGATATTTAAGGAATCTTTGTCTAAACCAGTAAGTGCAACAAAGTTCTTGTTGTTCCAATTAGTATCAAATGGAGATTCTATAACTCCAGCATTCGCATCGTAAACATAAATTCCTTTAACACCGACATCTACATATTGAGGTGAATCAACTTCCCCATTTTTATCAGCTACTTTCGATAAGTCTTTGTCATTTAATCGAATTCTATACACTGCTTTTGTTCCTGGATCTGTTAAGAAAATAAACTCATCTTGGAATTCATCTTTAAAGGTAGCGATATCTTGAGGTGTCGACTTACTATCAATTTGTGCCCTTGTATCATAGAAAAGTTCTACTTTACTATTACTTTCAGATACGGGAGTTATTAAATATAATTTATCAGTTAAATCAACTAACTTGGTTTTTAATTGATTGTATTTATTACCATCAGCAATATTAAGTTTCTTACCGTCAAGTTTAGAAAGATCATCAGTTGCACTATTTAAATAGAACTGTGCACTTGTTTTATCAAATGTAATATTTTGTTCTCCTTGTGAGATATTGTCTTGAGCACTATTTAAAACTCCAGCTGCCAAAGTATGTAATTCTCGAGAATTTTTTGCATCAATACTTAATCTAACACCCAATATTACAAAAATAACTAAACATGCAAGAAGAATAACAATAGCGACTCTCCTTTGCCTTAACTTTCCGTGCTTATACCCATCTACTCTCATTCCATAAGCATTCGAGCCATTTGAGATCTTGAAAATACTCACCTTGGACATGAATCTTCTATACCAAAGCTTTCTTCCATATGTATCTTCCAAAAAATCTCTGAATCTAAGAACTATTTTGCCAAAGAAATTAGAAAAGAATGTTCCGATTGCAGCAAAAACTGGAGATATTTTAGACACAACTGGATGAAGCTTCTGACTAACTTCTTTGAAAAAGTTTTTGCATTTTTCAAACCAATCTAAAACTAATTCTTTAAAATTCTGAGGTCCTTCACCTAACTTTCTTTCTTTTGCATACTCTTCAAGTATTTTTTCTCTCTCATCTTTTTCATGCTGTTCTTGTTCAGTGAGTTTGGTTTCTTCGTGTGAAATATCTTCATTCTCACTATTACCATCAACTAAGTGAGACTTACTCATTTCCTCATGATCTACTTCACTAACTTCCATGACCTCTTCCTCTAAATCGTCAAAGATATCATCTCTTGAAAGAGCCACAATTGCTTCATTACTAGGAATTTGATCACCGTAATTTGAAAATGTTTTGGCCAATCTTTCGCCATCATTGTCCTTAACATATTTACTTACGGTTGTTTTCGTCCCCATAAAGACAACATCCTTATCTGATAGTGCCATACTTGCAGCACTTGCTTTATTTTCATTTAAAATTTGTCCGACATTAACAAAAGATCTGTTTTTGAATAAATAAAGTTCTTCCTCACCAAAAATGCCTAAATATGCATTCATACCTTTAATAACCACGAGACAGAAACTAAGATCTACTCCCTTACTTTCTATCTCCTTGTCATTTTTTACGAGTTCAATTATTTTCTTTCTTCCCGCAGCAATTCCTTTTTTAACATCTTCAACAATTGATCCAGAATCAGACATTAAGTAAGTATCTCTAATACTATCCCACACAAATTTAATAGCTTTGTCAGCTAAGAAATCTTTTGCTTGAACAAGTGTGATTAAACAAATGACTTCTCCTTTAGTTTCTTTCTGTTTTGGTTCAGACGAAACAAATCTAAAGAGAGATGTAAGGGATGTGCTGTCCACATCCGACGCTATGTATCTTCTGATATTTATGGGCATTTTAACCAATTAATACAAATATTACTGCTATAAAGCTACCAATAATTGCGAGAACAAGGTGAATAAAGGACAAAGTTATAATAAATTTATTAGAGGAAGCTTTAACAGTATCATTTAAGATTCTTACTCTTAATGCGAGAAGAATTGCATAAACTAAATATCCAAATATTATTATCAAAAAGAATAATTTGAAGATAGATGCTACTCCAAATAATTCAAATGATGGTGTATTTAATCCATTTAATATATCCATTATATTTGTCCTTTCTCAGTCATCTCAATTAAATCAAGCAGTGTATCTTGAACATCTCTTGGTCTTGGAACTCCTTTAAATTCAAACTCTGGTTTGGTTCCTGCAGTTTGAATGAACACATCTCCATAATCAAAGATTGAGCTAAGAAGTCCAGCTGGTGCATGAGAAACATCTTCTATTTTGTCCAATGGTGCTTCAGAGAATTTGTGATATAAGACATTATCAAAATCGACATCAATTATTCTTTGATCAGTAATAATATTTACTGTGAAATACCATTTAAAAAAGGTATCAACAGCAAATGATAACGCAATTAACCAACAAACAAATCCACTTCCAAACATTAAACCAAAGCCAATTTCTGGCATAGCTCTAAAGACTATAAAGAAAAGGATTGGTGCAACTAAAAGAAGAAGGATAATAATATATTGAGGAAGTAATACAGCTAAATGTTGTCTTACTAAAAGGATAATATGCTCTTCTGAATCCTGTCCATTAAATTCAACTTCTTCAGGAAAGGCACAGAATGTTCCTAAGTTACTTGCTCCAATACTTCCTTGAAGCCTGTTAACAAAGGATTTGTTCGATTTATTTAATTTCTTTACTAAGTCGTTCATATTCTTAAAGATATCATAATATGATAGTATTAACAATATAAACTAGGTATAAATATGAAACCCAAACTAGCAGAATTCGATGCAGGAATTAAAGACATAAAATCGTTAACCAGTAATAAAGGGAAATTAACTTTGGAATACGATAAAGACCAAAGAAATATAACTTTATCCGAACTTATGGAGTTTGAACAAGCCTTATTTACAGGTTACAATGGTATAGAAAAACATCTAACCCATTCACTAATTTATGCTATCAG
>DASZTI010000097.1:0-1723 GCA_035548215.1 Candidatus Dojkabacteria bacterium | reverse complement strand
GCAGAGAAGATGTTGGCACAAAATATCGCATATGACGCCTTTAATAAGCAGGATGCTAAGAAAATTATTGATTTATTAGATAATTCAGTTCAAACAAATTACACAAAAGACAGCTTGAAGAAAATTCTTTCAAAAGGATTTTCGGGGTCTAATTTAGATAACTATACCGATCAGCTTTACAATTTGTATGTAGGGAATAGAGTCACTGGAACTGCAGATTCTGAACAAGGAGGTAAAAAATTCGCAACAAATGACAAGGGGAAACTTGGCTTTGATTATGGTATTACGACAGGTGGTGGACCTGGAAGATATTTGACAGAGGGAAGTCTTAATACTTTTGGTTTTAGAGAAATTACTGCTGAAAACCTAAGAAAGAAAGCGAATCTTATTGACTTAACTAGTGCGACCAATTCACAACAAAGAACCGAGCTTCTTCAACAAAGAAAAGCATTGCTAGAATCTGCTGCATTGATGGATACAATGAATAGGGTTAAATTTGATTGGAATTTAGGGTTCCCAGATTTTAGTAAGACTACCAGCGATCTTGAAAGTGCGATTAATAATCTTAATAAGAAAGGTACAGCTTTAACACCACAGGATCTTGCTTTCAAAAGTGGACTTATTCAAATCAGGCAGACAATAGAAGAGGCTGCAAAGACTTACAGAAAGAATACTGAACGTAGACCAAATTTTCTCACTGTGACCTCTGGCTTGCCTCAATATGATGCGAATAGTGTTAAGAAAGCTATAAATGCAGAGTATCAATATGAGAAACTTCGAATTGATAGGCTAATTGTACAATTACAAAATAAAGGGAGTTTGAGCGATTTTGATAGACAGTCACTTCAATCCCTTATAGAGAAAAGAGGACTTGTAGAAGCAAAAGAGAAAGCTTTAAGAACAATGCCTCTAACTGACTTTAGATTTAATTTCAATGCTTGGTTATCTGCATATAGTTCTGTAAATGAGAACCTTATTAAAGGTAAATTAGCAGGAAATATTATAAATGGTTCATTCTTCCGTGATGAGGGTTTCATGAATTCTTCTAACTTTAATAACATTGTTTTTAAATACAAGCTTAACGGTAAGGAAAATACTTATTCTGTAAGGACGATGATGTTTAATGAAAATGCAGGTAAGGCCTGGCAACAGTTAACCTACTTGTATTACCTTACTCCCAATGTTTTAGTCGGTTCGGCTTTGACGGGAGAAATACCGGCTTTTCTTGCATATAATGCTAGACATAATCTCATTGACTTTTTAAATAATAAAAAGCGATTTAACGCTTTGTTGATGTCACCTTTAGGAAGTAAACTAAAGGATTTCATGGAACAGGATGTTAATGGTAATTACATAGGATTTAAAAAAGAATTAAGTAATGATCTCAAAGGTTATGAAAAATTATTAGCGATTTTAAAAACTCATAATGATCCAAAGATTCAGAAACTTATATCGAGCACAGAAAGAGTAGTTAACCTAGGGAGTCGATTAGCTTTTTTTGCTCCTCTTAGAAGATTTAATCAATGGTATCGAGTTGTTGATTCAAAAATAGGTGGCAGGATTAGAAAAGTAATAGCAGAAAGGGTGCTTAAAAAGTTACTTGATAATGCTGCATGGCAAACTGCTGTTGAAAATTTTGTTTCTAAAAATATTGGTTTGTTGCAAATGGTTCGGGTTTATGTCCAGGAACTTGTTGCTGCAACATTAGAAGCAGTTGGAGTTA
>DASZTI010000096.1:0-6260 GCA_035548215.1 Candidatus Dojkabacteria bacterium | reverse complement strand
ATATGAGCGAATATATGGAAAAATTTAATGTTTCCCGACTTATTGGTTCCCCTCCAGGTTATGTTGGTTATGATGAAGGGGGACAATTAACAGAAGCAGTTAGAAGAAAACCATATTGTGTTCTCTTGCTTGATGAAATTGAAAAAGCACATGATGATGTCTTTAATATTCTTCTTCAAATTTTAGACGATGGAAGATTAAGTGATGCAAAGGGTAGAGTAGTTGATTTCAAGAATACAATAATCATAGCTACATCCAACCTTGGAGCAGAAAAGATTATTAATTTTATGAAGCTTAAGAGTAAAGATAAGCAGTGGGATGTTTTGCAAGGACAATTAATGGAGGATTTAAGAAAGAGATTCAAACCTGAGTTCTTAAATAGAATTGATGAAGTCATAATCTTTAAGAGTCTTGATAAAGCTCAAATTAAAAATATATGTAACATTCTCTTAAATGAAGTTAAAACATTGGTTAAAGCCCAAGGAATGGAAATTGAGTTTGACGATAGTGTCATAGAATATCTTGCACAAAAAGGATTTGAGCCAGAATATGGTGCGAGACCTTTAAAGAGAATAATTCAAAGAGAAATTGAGAATCCTCTCTCTGAAGAGTTGCTAAGAAATCGATATGAAAAGGGAAATACAATAGTGGCAAGTATGCATAAAGATAAGATTGTGTTTGATAAAAAGAAATCTTAACAGATCAAATCTACAGAAAGTGTAGTATCATTACTCTCATAATCTAATTCAAGCAAGTGCCTCCCTTCATTATCAAAAAACTCATATCTTCCATTGTTCCTATTAAAATAAACCCCTCCGATAATAGGCTCTTCCTGCATTATTTCTGCTAAATAATAATCTCTAGTTAGTATCTCCCTGTCCTCGCTCAAGATACCAAATGTAAAAACTTCTGGTTCATCTGCGTTTTTAAAAAATGCTGGAATTTCAATTCGATAATTGTCACTGACTCTATAGTAGAATTTCCCATGTGAGTATAATTTCATTATCTCATCAAATGTATATCTTAATAAATAACTTTCTTTCTGATCCATATGAATGATTATTGTTCTAAATCTAATTTATAATATCCACATAATACTGGTGTTTCTGAGTCAGTAGCGGTATAAAAGCGAAACTCTTCTTCACCATTTTTACCTCTTACTATATCTACTTTGTTAAAGGGATACTTTCGATCCATACATGCAATTAAGTCTGCTGGATAGAGTAGTTTGCTTACATTATTTTCAAGGCTATTTTGAACAAAGAAGCTTTTATCATTAATAGGGCATATATCAAAATAAATTTCTGACATAGCTCCTGAATCAAAAAGAATTGGTTCACTATCATGATATGGTCGATATGCATATGTAAAGAATCTTCCTTTGCCAGAAAGATTTACAATTTCCTCAGCTGTTGCTGTGGTAATTTTTTCATAAGATTGTTCTGTAATCATAAATATCCATTAAAAAATAACTGCCAATTATACCCCATAATAACAAAAAAGCCACATACAGGATTACTCCCATATGTGGCTTGGTTCTCTGACCCTAATTCTTAAAACCCAACAGAAATTTGATTACTATAGTTAGTACATCTCATATCTGTATCAGGTCTATATAAACATACTCTGACATACCATGTTCCACCACTTAACCCATAGATTGTGTTTGATCTAGCTGAGTTATCAGAAATATATTCATATGAACTACCTGGATATACTGGAAGTCCAGTTTGATTCCAAACAACTTTAAATCCACTATGATCAGGACACTCACTTCCACTTACACTCCATTCAACTTTTACAAAATGACCACCATAGTTTGCTGGGAGAGCAAGACTTGAAGCAAAGTCTCCTCTGAATAATGAAATCTTACATGCACTAGAGTCGACTGCACCAGTCTTTGCAGTTACAGCTACTAAAGTTGTATCAGCAATAACTTCATCATGTCTTTTTAACTTAATTTCATATTTATATGTAACACCATTCTTTGTATCAGTGTCATAATACTTAGCTTTAGATTTGTTCTCTCCATTAACATTTATAATTCTAATTACTTCACCATTTCTGAAAACAAAGTACTTATCACCCTTAGCAGCACCGTATGCTTTCCATGAAAGTAATACACCTCCATTGTTAGCAACTGGTTCACCAGTCCACTTAACTGATTCTTGAACATCATAGTTAACATTGATTTTTACAAAGGTTTTGTTATATGCCTTGTCTTTAACTATAACAACAATCTCATTTTTATTTGGTGTTAAATTCTTTTCAAAAGAAACTTTTACATTAGCTTTAACTTCCTTCCAATGACCATTACTGTTATACCAACCATCTTCATTTGAAACAAAAGATACTGTAACAGAACCAGTTTTAACAGTTGTTCCATTTAATGGAGTTACTTCTGAAACAACAGGAGCAACTAAATCACCTAATGTACCAGTGTTCTTCTTATGCTTCTTTTCTTCTTTTACAACTTCATCACAAAATACTTTATTGAAGTTATCTTTATTAACTTCTTCCTTTCCACCAAATTTGTTTCCTTTAAAACCAACTTGTGAACCTTCATCAAGTTTTACCTCTTGAGAATCTTTTTTAACAGTTACTTCACCTGAAACACCAACAATCTCAGTGTCATTAGTTGTATCACTTGCATATGCTGGTTTTACAAAATTCTTAAAGAAGTTATTCATAGCAGAATATTTCTTTTCAACATTTTGTGTAGCCATAGCTGAACCATTCTTGATATATACATTAACATCACCGACCTCAGCTCTTACAGTCTTATCAACACCACTTGCACTACTAATTACAACAGTTCCATATTCAACATATGGGAAAAGTTCTCCGTTTAAATTATTAATTACAACTTTTGATCCTGAATTCATGTAGACATCCATATTTTGACTTGAGATCTGTGCAATTGAGTTATCACCTAAAGTAACTCTATCTCCTGCAGCAACATATCTAAACCCGACTTTAACATCTTCGGAGTTTACTTTATATGTTCCTTGGATAATAGAAACCTTTGCAAGGTTATTCTTATTCAATTGAAATATATGAGGGTAGTATGCGTCGACTGCAAAAAAGCCAACGACTAACATTGCTAATGTAGCAATACTTCCGAGTCCAACCCAGAAGAATTTCTTTACTGTTGAAATCAACATAGAAATAATTGTAGTTAATTTATTTGAGTTCTTTTGGGTGAGTTTTGTTAAAAGCCCACTTTTAAAGCTCTCATCAATAACTACGGAGGTCTTTAAATTTTCTTTCAAATATTTTTCTATCTTCATGCTATATCTCTAGTTTAAACTTTAAATTATTCTTTTGTAATATTACTTTTAATTTCTTATGTACTCTGTGTATTTTTATACTTACAGTATTAATCGGCAAGCCTAATTCGTCTGCAATCTCCTTATATGAATATTCCAATGTATAACGTAAATGAATCAATTGCTGGTCTTCGTCGGGTAGTTTTTTAATACATGCCATAAGAATATCTCTGTTTCTATCTAATACTACGGAGTTGTCTTCTTCTTTATTACATACCTCTTCAATATTTTCTATATTCACATTTTTCTTATTTTTGTTTGAGCGATAGTAATCAATTAGAGTGTTTCGTGCAATTGTATAAATATATTGAGAAATATTGCCCTTATCAGGATTAAACGAATCATACTTATCAATAAGCTTCATAAATGTAGTACTAGTAAGGTCTTGAGAGACTTCTGTACTCTGAACACGGACATAAAAGTATTTGTAGATCTTCTCTACATACTCGTTATATATAGCTTTTAACTCATCATTGTTTAAAACCATGATGAGCCATTATATATCAAAACTGGTTGTATATACCATCCTATAACTATAAATATATTCATAATCGATCCTATAACTATATTTACCTTGATTCTCATATTTGGTGGTTGTAAATTAAATGGTGAAGAGTGGTGAATAATGGTGAAAGATGATATTATACAAAAATGCTAATAGGTGAATATCAAAACAAAGTAGGGGACAGGAAAAGAATCGCTCTTCCAAAGAAATTGAGAGATGAATTAGGTGGCGATCTCATTTTGACGAGGGGTTATGAAAACTCGCTAGTCATTGTAAATAAACATTTATGGGAAAACCTATCTAAAGATATTGTCTCAGGCTCTTTTATAAATACAGATATTCGTGATACCAGTAGATTCTTAATTGGTAGTGCAACTGAAATTGAATTGGACGAACAAGGAAGATTTGTTTTACCACAAGCTCTCTTTGATTACGCTCAGTTAAAAGATGATGTTGTATTCATTGGTTTAATGAACTGGGTTGAAGTATGGAGTAAAGAGCTATGGACTAAGCGCATGGAATATTTAAGTAAAAATGGTTCAGAAATAGCTCAAAAGTTAAATGATATGAATAAATAATATGCAAGCATTCCATATACCAGTACTACTAAATGAATCAATTGCCCATCTTAATATAAAATCTAATGGCGTGTATGTTGATTGCACATTGGGAGAAGCAGGACATAGCAAAGAGATTCTCAAACATCTCTCAAAAGATGGAATGCTGATTTCAATTGATCAAGATAGTGAAGCCATTGAATTTGTTAAAAGTGAAAACGAGCAATTGTTAAAAGAAACTAATTGGAAATTAATTCACAGCAACTTCAAAGATATTCAAAAGATTGATTTGTTAAAAAACAAAAAAGTCGATGGAATATTAATGGACTTAGGTGTTTCATCAAGACAACTTGACCAAGCAAACAGAGGATTTACATATTCAAATGAGCAAGCTCCTTTAGATATGAGAATGAATCAAGACCTAAGTGTGTCGGCCTACGATCTTATCCAAGTATTAAATGAAAAAGAATTAGAAAAACTTTTCAGAATATATGGAGAAGAAAAGTTTGCCAGAAAAATTGCCCATGAAATTAAAAAAACGGATATCAAGAATGTTGGAGATCTCACAAGCCTTGTCTACAAAGTTGTGCCGGCAACTGTCCGTAGAGAAGACAGCCATCATCCTGCTCGTAGGGTCTTTCAGGCCCTACGCATTGCAGTAAATGACGAAATCAATTCGTTAAAAGACGGATTAGACAATGCTTTTGAGGTCTTAAATAAAGAGGGGAGATTAGTAGTTATAACTTTCCAATCACTTGAAGACAGAATCGTAAAAGATTTCTTCAAGAGTAAGGAGAAAGAAAACCAAGCAGAAATAATTGGAGACTACATAGCCCCTACCGAAGAAGAGATTAATTTAAATTCAAGATCTAGAACAGCAAAGCTAAGAACATTAGAGAAAAAATAAAACTAAATACTGCCCAAAATGAATAATTTTAAAAGACAAATCAGAAAGTCTATAAATACAACTAATGCTCGCTCTAAACACAAGAACATTGCTTCCATTATTTTTGGAATTGCCTTAATTATCTTTTTAGGTTCCCAGCTATTTATAAACGCTCAATTAAGTCCTCTTGGTATGAAACTTCAATCACTTAATGATGAAAAGAATGCCTTAATTGAACAGAACAGACAGATACAACAAGAATTAGCAACTGTTCAATCACTTTCTTCAATTCAACATTTAAGTAAAAGCGATAAAAAATTAAAAACAGTAAAAACATCTCAACTAGTTTATGTATTCGATATAGGTTTAAGAGCTGAGAAATAACTGCTATGAATCTATACAAAGGTGATCTTCATAAAAAAAAGAAAAAGATACATTTCAGCAATCAAATTATTGTAGTCTTCATTATTTTTGCTATTGGTCTTGGAATCCTTTTACAATCTTTTAGATGGCAAGTACTTGCAAATGATAAGTTCGTAGCTTTAGCCCAACAACAATACCAATCTCAAAGTAGTAGTGATACAGGACGAGGTATAATTTATGCCTCAGACGGAACAATTCTCGCAATTGATGAACCAGCTTGGATTGTTTATGCCAGCTTGAGTTCTCTTCAAAGTGAGCGAGAAGAGTTTTTTAAATATAAAGAGAAATATCTAGCAACAGTAACAAGTGTTTTGGGATTATCAAAAGATCAAGTTGATAAATTAATCACAAATGATTTCAGATCGGTTAAATTAGCTGAAGGCGTATCTGATGAAAAAAAGAAGGCTTTAGAAAACGCCCAGATATTTGACACTCAATACAAAGGTCTTGGGTTTTACTTTGAGAAACAAGAACAAAGAGTTTATCCTAACGGTAATTTAGCCTCACATATTCTTGGTTTTATAGGTAAAGATGCTAATGGATCATACATTGGTCAGTAT
>DASZTI010000095.1:0-1950 GCA_035548215.1 Candidatus Dojkabacteria bacterium | reverse complement strand
TTACTGGTGGAGGCAACTGGGCTTCTGAAGGCTCAAAATTTAGAGTCATTAAATTTAATTTTTCTACACCATTTACTTTAACAAATGGAACAAAATATGTTGTTGTATTTGAAAATAATAATGGGACAGTTTCAAATCAAGCCTTGATTGCAGTAGATGCCTCTAGTCCTGGTCATAGTGGAAATTTAGTTTACAACACTGGTTCATGGAACTCTGATAATACAGCTGATACTATCTTTTATACTTTTACAAATACTAATACGCTTGATCCAGGAACCTTCACTTCAAATACTGAACAATGGGTGGCTTTCACAGTTGGAATACCAGATGCTCAAACTACCTATCCTTATGTTACAGGTTACGGGATTAAGGATGGATCAAATATTAGTAGTTTAACCAGATCAATCAATATTCCGTTTGATCATTCTACTTTATTAGTTGGGGTTTCAGCTTATGATGATGCTGCGGTAGCTGATACTGAGCTTGTCAGTCTTACCTATAACGGTGTCAGTTTGACACCACTTCAACAAGAAGAATTGGTAGGAACTCCAGATGGAACGTCTACTTATTTGTATGCAATCCCTAATTTATCAGCGGGGACGCATGATTTGGTTGCTACTTTTACCTCCTCTGTTTTAGTTGCATCAATGCATTTTTGCGTTATGGCGAACGCTGATACGGCTCATGCGGTTGATGCAAGTAATGTCACTGATATTTCAAGTGCTGATCCTAAAAATGCCAGTTTGACAACTCTTATAAATAATTCACGAGTTTGGAGTTTTTATGATGGTGACGGAAGTGCTAATAGTGGATCAGGTTCAGATATGTTTGAGACAGGCTGGTCTAGCCCGGGATTTTATGTATCTAATTATTCAAAGACTATTAAGGCTACTGCCGGAAGTGTCACGCATCAATATACTAATGGAAGTGCTGATTCACCAAGTATTTATATGGCATCAGTATCACCTTATGTATCAGTCGTAACTAGAATTCCACGTTACGGTTTTATAGATCACATGAATCCGGGAATTGATTGACGCTTCAGATGTAATTTGCTATAACTATAACTATGTCATGGCAGGAAGAAAGTAAATGGGAGTCAGATTGGTGGGGTAATTGTTTGAGGACTTTCGGAGAAGAGCAAAAGCAGTTAATTTACGCTCCATTAATGGGTTTGGATGTTCAATACGATAATAAAGGACCGTTTATAGATGCCCAGAATAAGTTAATTGTAGATATGGGCGGTGGACCGATTAGTTTATTATTAAAGTGTATTAATTTAAAGCAAGGCGTAGTAATTGACCCCTGTAAGTATCCCCGATGGACAGCCCAAAGATATACCGAAGCTAATATTATGGTTAATATTGGTAAAGGTGAAGAAATGGATGCTGAAGAATTTATTCAGATTTTTGGTGTGGCGGATGAGGTTTGGTGTTATAACGTCTTGCAACATGTTGAAGACCCCGCATTGATTGTTAAAAATATGCAGGGGATGGCTAAAATAATAAGAGTGTTTGATTGGTTAGAGATTAGTGGTAAAGGACACCCACAGCATTTAACTCAGGAGAAGATGGACGAATGGTATAAAGGTGAGGGGAAAGTACAGATTATTGATGGTGGTAAAGCGTATAGTGGAGTTTTTAAAGGTGATCATTATGGAAAATAGAGGTTTTGTTTTTGTTGTTTATTTAGTTTTAATTTTGGCTTTAATGGCTTTTGCTATTAATGTGGCACTTAAATGAAAAAATATAGATTTCATATTCCTGGTTACGTTCATTTACCTTGTTCCGAAGAATACGTAGCATGTGCTTTTACCCAGAAGATTATTAAGTTATCTAAAATGCTTTTGAGTTTAGGGCATGAGGTTTATATTTATGGATCGGAAGGCAGTAATGTACCTTGTACCGAATTTATCCAGACCCATACATTAAAAGACATTAGAAAAGAATG
>DASZTI010000094.1:0-2171 GCA_035548215.1 Candidatus Dojkabacteria bacterium | reverse complement strand
ACCCCACATTGTTTGTCGCTTTTCAACATCTTGAATGCATGTGAATCCTACAAATATTCTATTTTGAGTTCCGAAAGTTTCATTGGCAACCTCTTGTCCACTAAGATATGGGTAGCTCTCACGTCCTTTTTTAATAATATTTTTTAAATCTTCAGAATAATCTAAATTATCAATATTTGTCATATGAATCTTCTCTAAAATGTATAGAGATTATAACATATTGGGGTATATTATAGGACATAAAGAGCACCATTTCTGGTGCTCTTTTAAAAAAGAATATGCAATCGATTATCTATTCATTGCTCTTCATAACTGCACTTACGAGTACATAAATAGCAGCTAAGCCAACAACATCGTAAACAATTCTAGATAACATTGTCATATCTCCAAAGACTGTAGCAACAAGGTCAAAG
This sequence comes from Candidatus Dojkabacteria bacterium, assembly GCA_035548215.1. Classification (GTDB taxonomy): domain Bacteria; phylum Patescibacteriota; class Dojkabacteria; order SC72; family SC72; genus DASZTI01. Next base: position 1,758 of record DASZTI010000094.1, on the reverse strand, counting down.
TTGAATAAACCAACTAACCCCCAGTTAAGTCCACCGACTACAACTAGGATCATTGCTATCCAATCCCAAACATTCATTTTCATATTTGGTCAACCTCCTTTCTTAAGAGATAGTAGATAACCTACTATACTCACAGTAGAACTAGATATATAGAATGTCAAACAATGGGGATTAATAATTAAACCTAATTATTAAAAAATAATGTATTTCGTTATTAAAAGATCTAATAACTAAGGTTTATTTCTTTTACTCTTCAGTAACATATATGCCCTATAATTGATTCTACTGACCTTTGAGAATATAATTAAATCATGAGTATAAAAGATGATTTGATGAAAAAAGCAGAAGATAAAGTAGGGTTAGAATATATTACTTCTTATTGGTTGAGTTCTATGTCAGACTATAAAGTAACAAAGCCAGAGCTTATTAAACAGTCTTTAGATAATTTTATTATGTTAATTACACTGTTAGATGAAGGTGATATTTCTGAAAATGCTCAAGGGTATATTGCAATTGAGGATGATTCTAGCGTTTCTATTTACAATATGAACGGTAAAATCTCTATAAAAAAGGGAGGATTAGATGAAAATATATGGTTACAAATTTTCTACTATGAAGATGCCAATTTCAATAAACCATTTAAACATATACATTTTTCAACAAATACAGAGTTTCAGTTTTCGAATTTCATAAGCTTATCTAATCCGAACATCACAACTTTAGATCTAATTAGTGCCAGAACTGGTGAATATGATATTTGGGCAGCTAAGACTTTGGCAGATGAAGCCATCAATATAATGGATTTGTTAGGTTTGAATGGTTATAGTGACAACAAAGAGTAAGTATGTAATAAAATGTTTTCTTTTCCGTATATATAGCTATAACCTAATAAACTAAACATATGCTGCATAATGCACCCTTGCCAGCTACATTAGATGTAAATACCTTACCACTTGTTGGTTTTGATAGCGGGAGAATTACTGACATTGAAACCTTCATAATGTATTCACTGTTTCAGATATCAAACTTATCTCCTGATTTAAATTCTAATGGTTTTACTTCATTGTTATCAGATGTTGAGGGCTATCCTAATCAACAAATACATATTTCTTACAGTAAAATAGAGAATGTAGACAATTTATCTGTGCAATATAGAGATCTTACTAATGGCAGAGTATATAAGTGGCTTCAACTCTCTTCTGACTTTAAATCATATAGAGAATTTGAAAAAGAAGCATGTTTGAGGAATATTTTTGACGGACCAGAGAGATGTGAGTCACTTTTAGATGATGATTTAAATGTTAGAGATGAATCAATTCCCATATTTGTTAATGAGATTAATGAAATTAAAAGAATATTAGGACTTTCCCCAGATTGATTGGATTACTATGGGGGTGATATAATGGCGCGAAACTACACATAACAAGGAGATCGTGATGGACAATAATGTTGTTACACGGTTTATCGTTAAACTCTCAAGAGTATTGGGAGTCCCGATACTCTTGATTGATACCTTTTTAATTTTTAGTAGTAGTCCCTTAATTGCAGGATCGGCGGTGCTGATTCTCGTCGTTACCATCTCAGGTGAAGTGTTTTTATATAAACTCACTTTAAAATGGGACGATCAAGGGGATTACACGAGTGTGAATGCTGAAAGGCATTCAAGAGGGGGAAACATGAATTAAGGTTTAAGTGTAGTTTTATGTCAGAGGCTATCACCTCTTTTACGAGAGCCTCTGGCATATTACACACCAGTAT
>DASZTI010000093.1:0-4761 GCA_035548215.1 Candidatus Dojkabacteria bacterium | reverse complement strand
AGATTTAATGAGATTACAGCCTATCCTGCGTCCAGCCCAACAATTCAATTTCATTTTCCTTCAAGTATTTCACTTCGAGAACTCAAACATATATTTAGAGATACTCCAGAACAACTTGGTTTTCTGTTTTTAGAAATAGAGAATATTAATTAAGAAATATGAAATTTCAAAGCAATCTCTTCCCCCTTTTCTTTAGTTAGTTTTCTAGATGGGTCAGATTGTAACTCTCCTAAACCTTTCAATGCCTCCTTATATTTTACATCGTTACCATTATGTGGAACTAAATGCACATGGGCATGTGGAACCATTCTTCCCCAGATATATGTATCAACATACTCATAACCTAAATCTTTAAAATGGTTGGCAATTTTTTGTGCAACTTTAAAATATTCATCAATATTATCAACATCCCAAACAAATCTAAAATGTTTTTTAGGTATAACGATTGTATGTCCTTCTGTAAATTGAGCAATATCCAGAATGGCTAAAAAATTCTCATCCTCATATATTTTAAAAGAAGGAATATCACCTTTAACTATCTTACAAAATATACAATCATCCATATTGCTTGGTATTAAATATTAATATTCCATTATATACAAACTCAAATTTAAAGTATAATAAGAGGTATGAAAAATAAATTTGAACTAAAATCTCCATATCAACCATCTGCCGACCAAAAGAAGGCAATTAAAACGCTTTCTACAAACATTGAGAATGGTAAAGATAAGCAAGTATTACTTGGTGTAACTGGTTCAGGTAAGACTTTTGTTATGGCGAATATTATTAAAGACCTTAATCGTCCTACATTAATACTTTCTCATAACAAAACTCTTGCAGCACAACTTTATGAAGAATTTACAGAGTTTTTTCCTGACAATGCCGTTAAATACTTTGTATCCTACTACGATTATTTCCAACCTGAAGCCTATATCCCAGCTAAAGACCTGTATATTGAAAAGGAATCACAAGTTAATGACCAAATTGAAAGATTAAGATTCTCAGCAATGAACGCCGCAGTTACAAGAAGAGACACAATAGTTGTCGCTTCAGTATCTTGTATATATAACATAGGAAGCCCTGAAAACTATGAAAATAGAGCTTTAACCTTAAAGGTAGATGATAATATTCAGTTATCAAAATTATCTAGAGAACTTTCATTTATGCGATATGACAGACATGGGGAGGACTTTACATCTGGTAAGTTTAGAGTAAAAGGTGATGTTGTTGATATTTTCATGCCATATTATGACTTCCCAGTTAGAATTGAACTTTGGGGAGACACTGTTGAGAGAATTTCATATATTGAACCAATCACAGCACATAAGATTAAAGACATTGAAGAAATAGAGATATTTCCTGCAACATCGATGGTTTATGAACAGGAAGTTTTAAACAAAGCAGTAGAGATGATTCAAAAGGATTTAAATGAAAGAGTTGAATTCTTAAACAAAATTGGTAAACACGTTGAAGCACAAAGACTTGAACAGAAAACTAATTATGATTTAGAAATGATTAGAGAAGTTGGATATTGTAAGAGTATGGAAAATTATTCTATTTATTTTGATGGTAGAAAGACTGGAGAACCACCATATACTCTTTTAGACTACTTCCCTAAAGATTATCTTCTCTTTGTTGATGAGTCTCACATTACAATCCCACAAGTAAGAGGTATGTATAACGGAGATAAAGCTAGAAAGGAAAATCTTGTTGATTATGGCTTTAGATTGCCCACAGCTAAGGACAACAGACCATTAAAATTTGAAGAATTCTATAAGAAACAAGGTAATACGGTATATTTCTCTGCAACACCAGATGAATACGAGATTGAGGATAGTAAGCATACTGTTGTTGAGCTTTTAACTCGTCCTACTGGCCTTCTAGACCCTCAAATTGAGGTTAGACCAACCAACAATCAAATTGATAATGTATTAATTGAAATTCAAAATAATATTAAAAAACATCAAAGAGTTTTAGTAACTACACTAACAAAGAAAATGGCAGAAGATTTAGCAGCTTACTTAAAGGATCTTGATATTAAAGTTCAGTATTTACATTCTGATGTTGATACTGTTGAGAGGGTTGATATCCTTAGAGATTTAAGACTTGGTGAATACGATGTTTTAGTTGGTATTAATTTGCTTAGAGAAGGTATTGATTTGCCAGAGGTTTCTTTAGTTATTATTCTTGATGCTGACAAAGAAGGTTTCTTGAGATCACGAACAAGCTTAATTCAAACTGTTGGTAGAGCTGCAAGACATGTTGAAGGTCGAGTTATCATGTATGCAGATAAAATGACAGAGAGTATGAAGTTTGCAATTAGCGAAACTAATAGACGAAGAAAATCTCAAGAGGAGTATAACAAGGAGTTCAATATTAAACCAACGAGTATTGTGAAAGGTATTAGAGAGAAAATGATGCCTGATGATGAAAATAAAGATTTTGACTACGATGCAATTGTTGATAAGAATAAATTACCTCCAAAAGAAATCAAGAGATTGATAAAGGATGTGGAGGAAAAGATGTTTATTGCTGCATCTAATTTGCAATTTGAGAAAGCTGCACAATTAAGAGATCAATTAAAAGAGTTAAGAGCAGATTTAAAGAAATAACTACGGATTACTTACTGTTACTGGTGTATCAACATACAAGAAGTATGACAAATCACTGGTCAAACTAAAATCATTACCATATATAACCGTTTTATCATTCTGTAAATTATTATAGATTGATTTAGTATTAAGCCACTGTGCAATACTTACATTTCCTTGTGTTTGCGCTTGTACAGCTTTTGTTAAGGTTAAAGCTGTTTTATTTTTAAAATCTGCGGCAGTTATTAAATTCCAACCTTTGTCCAATTTCAAACCATTAACAGAACCAAGTTTAATGCCTGGCAACACCAAGGCGGACTTGTTCTTTAATTCAGTATTTGAAATTATTAAATATCCTTGATTACCTTTAAGTACAAAATCGTCACCAATATATCCAGGCTTGCCATCTGCTCTTGCTCTGAGTCCCTTTTGCCACTGTCCATTTGCAAAATATGTAATGTATATAACTTTGACACCCTCTACATTTGCATAATTCATAAATGAACTTGCATTTATATTCTTAGTCGCTAGTTTTGGTTGGAAAGTTATGTTTAATAAATTACTTCCAGCACCAACATTTATTCTACTTACATTATCAGTTCTAGTAACTTGGAGTTCATTCTTATTAAAGCTAATTAACTGATCTGTTTCCTGAAAACCTATCTCGCCATTTACATTAACATAGAACCTATACTTCTGATCTTTATTTACTGGGAGATTATTAACTGTATAGTTTCGTATTTTTATATCGTATAAACCATCCTGACTAAAGGTAACTTGTCCGTTTGTAACTGAAGTAACTAATGAAGCATCAGCAGCGTAGGCCTTTTGTATAAAGGAAAGAATTGAAGAAGGTTTGTCAGCAACTGCTGGTATGTCAATTATGCCGTCATCAGGGATTGCTTTACGAGGATCAACATAAACACATTTTGTTGTAGTTGTATTTGTTCCTGCAGGGTCAGAAACAGGTAATAAACCGGTTGGAACTGCAGTACCATTCTGACAAGAAACATTGTAAACCTTACCTTCACATGAGTTGAAGTCATTAATATTAACTTGAACTACATAATTGATTTTTTTATTTTGATCTTTGAAGTGATAATTACCACCAATTGGGAATACATCTGTACAGTTTTTGAATTTTTCTGAGTCTAATCTGAACTGGTTTTCACCATCAAGTATCATTGCACAACAGATTCTAGTGTTTGTAACCTGAGTTGTAGTGTCTGATCCAGTATCAGTATTGCCCGTACTACCAGTATTCCCACCACTTGTACCACCATTACTACCACTTGAACTTCCACCATCAGTAGCTACTTTATTACAATCTAAATTAGGTTGAGCAGTTGAAGGATCTTTAATCCATGTTGGGAAAGGAGTATTCGCACCAGCAATTCTTGACCAATAAAGTTTTAGTTCAGTTACATAAGTCTGACCATAAGATTGATCACATGTAGAACCTGTCCAGAAACCAGCTGCCCACTTAACTGGATCAAATTTGCCATTAGTCAAACACATTGTATGTGGTAAAGCATCAAACATTCCGATTTGCATAGCTAAGTTCTTTTTTGGAGTTGTATTACATGGATATGGAGGGTACTTGGAGTTACCACCGTAACAGTGAATTCCCATATCCTCAACCGATGGGAACATTTGATAGTTACTCGCTCCTGATTCATGCAACCAGACTTCTAAGGCCATTGCGGGATTTATACCATCCTTCTTGGCATTACATACAACATAGTTATAACAATCTTTAGCATGATTACCAGCACCAAGTTGATTGGCTAGTTTAACAAATTCGTCTTTACTTACTGAAGGTACTTTAAACTCACTATCTTTAAGTGTTGTGTTACAAATACCATTTGAAAAACTTGTTGATGATGTTTGAGCTGATGAACTACCACCTGTTGTAGATGTATATACACTTCCCGCAGCCATTTTTTTAGATTCACAATTCTTTCTCTGTTCACCTTCAGTCTTTCCTTCAATACCTTTAAATTGCTGAACGGCTAAAATTGAACCAGAATTTAACTGTCTTCCAACTGGGAAACACGCTCCACAACTAGAACAATCTGCGGCACTCTCAAAATCAAAATATACATTACTTTTACCAGATATAGTTAAACCACAACACAGATTCTGTGATAGATCAGCTGCTTGTGCAGGT
>DASZTI010000092.1:0-5034 GCA_035548215.1 Candidatus Dojkabacteria bacterium | reverse complement strand
GTCTCACTTTCTTTACAATCGCCTTACAATTATTCTATGAAAAATTGAATATAACTGGGTGGAAAAAACTTGTTGGTTATATCAGTCTTTTTGTCATTGTAATATCTTCAGTTTATTTGATTATGTACAAAGACATTTTGTCATATGAGATATTACAAGGGAATTTTACTGGAAATGCACAAAAATTTGCAGTTTTAATTGGACTCGCAACTCTATCTCCTTTTATCCTTCCATTTATTAAAGAAAAAGATAGCAAACAATGGTGGAATTTTACATTAACCTCAGTAACACAAGCGATAATATCCGGCCTATATTCTGTAGCTATCTTCGTAGGTATGTCTTTAGCTCTTTTTGCAGTTGAATCATTCTGGAAATTTAGATTTTTTGAAAATCAATACATTCATTTAGCATTCTTCTCATTTGTATTAGTTCTTCCTTTGCATTTCTTACACAAATTATACGATTTAGCTAAAGTACAAAAACTCATTGAACTTCCAAAGTTCCTATTTATTTTAGTGAAATTTATTTTGACTCCTTTAATAGCTATCTATACATTAATCCTTTATCCATATATCTTTAGTTTCCCATTCAAAACTGAATGGCCTGCAAATATTGCAACTTGGGTAATTCTTGCACTTTTAGTAATGGTATATGTTGGTATTGCATTACTTTATGGCGTTAAAGAGAAATCAGAAGATGAGAAGTTTAAAAAACTCTTTGTACGAGCCACAACCGCGGTTACAATTCCTACAATCCTCTTTTGGTCATATTCACTCTATCTAAGAATTAATGCTTACGGAATGAGCATTACACGTTTTGTACTTATGTCCATAATTGCATGGTTCTTAGCAATGAGTATCACTTATCTTGTAAATTACAAAACCAACATTAAGTATTTTATCGGCTCATTCTTTGTTCTGATTTTTTCTGTATACTTCTTACCTTTCACTTCATACTTCTGGGCAGAAAAAGCTCAAACAGATAGATTAGTTAAAGTCGCAAAAGAAGAAGGAACTCTTGTTAACAACAAAATTGTACAAGGTGATAAGGCGAAAATTGATAGTCACTATTACGATATGCAAGAAATGTTGACTTACATCAACACAAACTTTGGATTGGAAGACTTAAAAACAAGTTTGTCACAGGATATTACAAACAAATTAGAGATCAATCAATACGGCTATTCTTCTATGATGAATACTCAAGCAGAATTTCCTTCTGATACTACAAATGTGTTTTTCAAAACACAACCAGACAATGTACAATCAAACGACAACCTCCATATTATTTTAGACACAGCAAGTGTTTCTATGCCAACAGGTTATACAAAAGTAATCTACTATGAACAATATAATTCAAAAATAAATATTGTAGATAATAAAGTAATCATTAGTGGTAAAACATTTGTTCTAAATATTGATAAGAACAGCACAAAGCTTTATACAAACCCAATTTATATGACTAATTATGCCTCATCAGGGAATAAGTATACTTCAGATGTGAAGATTATGACCTTCAATTCAAGTGATAACAAAGAGGTATTAGTTGTAACGGATGCCTTCTATGGAATCCAATTTGAGAAAACCGAAATGAGTCTTTATGCAATATCGGGTTATGTATTTAGTAAATAAGTCCTAATTGAGCATTTGAAGCTTATATTTACTGTCATATCTACCCAACAAGAGATAGCCTACTGTATGTATCATAACGGTTGATATAAAAGCTATCTCAGCATTAAAGTAGCTGTACAATAGTGTATAAATTGCCGAACATAATAAAGATAAAACAATAATTAATAATTGTCCCCTAAATGTTATTGTCTTAAGAATAAAGATAGGTAAATGAAGCATTGGAAATACGAGGAGAATCATTAACGGTCCATATAATACAAAAATGATATAAATAAAACCCATCTGAAATAAAGAATTGTTTATTCTTGCCCCTACTATTTTCGTCTTTTTGCTTGGATATAATAATAATAAACTTGAGATTACAACAACAAATAATAATATTTGATTTAATGATTGGATAGAAAAAATTACAAGCAACACTAAGATAGAAATGAAATAATAGAGAGAAAGGATAACTGGAGATTTGAAATTATTAAACCCTCCTTTAATAAAGAAGTAGTTATATATGATTTGAAATGCATACCAAGTTATTATCAGTATCAATAAGTTCATTAGTTAACTGTCTTACAAACAAATACTAACTCATTAGGGAGGATAATTTCCTGAGTTTGATATCCCATTTTATTAGAAATCTCAATGAACAGCTCTCGGTAGTTACTTTCCATACCTTTCAATTTCCCACTAATTGATTTAGTTGGGAATGATACTACAAGATTTTTAGCTTTAATCCTTTTCAAAAGATTTAATGTTTGTCCCCTGCTCTGTTGTTCAATAACAGGCAAAATTTTAAGCAAAAGCACTAAATCATATTCTTTTGAATAGTCAAAACTCAAAACATTTCCTAGCTGTGCTTGCATACTTTTCATTTTAAAAAAATCAAAAACCTCATTAAGAAATTCAATTTCATCTTTATCTATATCAACAGAATCGATACGAATATTTTTAAATCTTTCATCTAAAACAAAATATAAAGGGTTAAAACCACATCCCATGTCTAATATTGTATTTGAAATTCCTGTTATTTCAAAAACCTTATTATAGAATTCGGTATAAAAAGTAAGCCTTTCTTTAGTCGATGAATGAATTTGTAATAAAGAAAAGACATATTCTTTTGGATTGTCTGCTGCTTTAATCTTCTCAATTAATTTCTTGAAATTGGGTTTTGAAGTATAGTAAGAACCCCAGATTTGATGAATCAAAGATTTAAGTTTCTGTTCTAGTTGCTTAGTATCTTTATATTTAGTTAAGAGATCCTTGTATATACCATCTAATAAAGATTTGTCTAAGTTTTGATATTTATCAGTTTTCACAACCATTATTGTAATAATTCTAATTGAGAAGTTTCTTTGTCGAAACTATACAACTTCTCGACGGCTTCATATGCACGAACTGATTTCTTAAAAAACTCTATATTAAAGATAAATGATTCATAAAACGTTTTAAAAACTCCATTGCCTTCTAATGTAAGATTGGCTTCTAAGAGTTTCTCAGCACTTTTAAAATCAACCCATTCAAAGCCTTCGATCTCAGTCGAGCCTCTACCATCAATTGGCAAAAGCGTGTCACCCCAATAGTCTAATATTATTAAATGATAAATCTTTCCTTTAGAAGGCCGATCTTTTTTCTGTTCATGTTCAGACCTTTCTTTATCATAAATTTGTTTTGCATAATTAACAAAATAGGCTTTTTGAATAAATTGAGGTGACTTTTCAAACACTACAACACCTTTTAAACCTAATTCATATCCTAAATTATCAACTAAAGCATTTAACAGACCCTCCATTAGATTATTTCCAGTAATCCCTCTTTTCGGTAATCCCCAAAAACCCGTCCTTTCTTTAATTAACAAGACCTTATTTTTTGTGGAATCATTATTTCTAGAAACAATAAATAGTGCAATATCCTCACGAAATCCAACAGGGAGTTTAATATGTAAATACTTTTTTAAAAAATGATAATTAAAACTTTTATCTGATACCATAATTTATTATATCACAGCAATAATCTAACAGAAAAAGATTACTTTTTTACAAACTCTCTAAATACAAGGATAAAACCATCAGGATCCTTTATAACAACCTCTTTTGTTCCCCAAGGAAAAACTCTAGGTTCAACCACAATATCAAAATTATTTTCATGACAAATCTTAACTATATTATCGACAGACTCAACATCTAACATAGCAGAAACTTTAGAATTAGGAATATTTTCTTTAAAGACCTCAGGTTTTACAGCAACATGACCATCCGCAATCTCAAATAGTGCACCCTGAATGTCAAAAGTTACTCCATTATATTTCTCAAGAGCATTACCAATACTAGGGTTTGTTTTTTGAATCGTTTTTATCCAATCCAAATCTCCATAACAGAAGACTGAAGGTAAATTAAAAACAGAATAAAAACTATAAGATTTATATATATCTCGTACTTTCAAGTGAATCCCAAATTTATTAACAATTTTATTGTTCAAAGTTATCACCTATATTAATTTATGTATAATTAGGTATAATACAGATATATACTTATCGTAACAATATAAGTCGCATACATATATACATATGAAAATATTTTTTACAGCTTCTTTCTATGGAAAGAAACAGTATCAGAAGCAATATGACTTGGTACTAAAAACCATTCAAAAATACGAAAAAGATATTATCTCCCCAGAATTGGGCAATTATCTTAAAGTCTTAAATGACAAGCAGAAACTAAAATTAAAAAATCTAAGAACAATTCATTATCACGCCATTCGCAAAGATATCTCACAAGCAGATGTCGTTATAATTGAAATCAGTTATCAAGACTTTCAGTTAGGCCATGAGGCTACCCTAGCCATACAAAGTAAAAAGCCAGTCTTATGCCTATCCATCCATGAAGACATGAGCGAAAAAGTTAAAGACCCATTATTTAAGGGTGCAAAATATAATCATAGTAACCTCGATTCAATTATCAAAAAGTTTCTTAAAGATGCCCAAAAATCTATTTTAAATCAGAGATTTAATCTCTTTCTCTCCCCTGCTCAAGAAGAGTATTTAAACAAGGTTTCCAAAGAGAAAAAATTAACTAAATCAGCTTATATAAGGAGCCTCATTGACCAGGATCGTAAATAGATATAACATTGAAAAAACAGGTCTAAAATAGTATAATAATGGGTCTTTCTGACACATTAATACTTACAAAATAGTATATAAATTTATTCCCAAACAAACATGAATTTTACCGATTGGATATTGGCGCATGGAATATCAATTTCAGTATTAGAAATAATTGTTTTTATTCCAATACTCGCAACCATTATAAATTTCGCAAGATACTTTATAGGATTTAAGTCGTTTGGAATATACGGCCCTATCGTGTTGGCTTTATCTTATACCTTCACAGGTTTAAGATACGGGCTACTAATT
>DASZTI010000091.1:0-5226 GCA_035548215.1 Candidatus Dojkabacteria bacterium | reverse complement strand
TCTTAAGGCAGCTCAAGATAGTATCAATACAAAATTACAGGAGGTAATAAAATAAATCGTTGCAATCTGTAAGAAGACTATTGTATATTGGTATTAATGCAAGGATTAATTCATAAAAGAAAGTTGAAAAGATTTCCATTGATGATAGCCCTTTTCCTCATGCTATCAATACCTTTAGGGGTTTATGGTTTAATATCGCTTAACAACTTCGATACTAGTAGTAATGCAGGTAACCAAGATCAAGCAGTAAACTCGTGTTTCATTACTTTTCCCTATGTTAATCCTCAATCAGTTCAAGTAGATAAAAAGGTTCAAGTACAAATATCTGCATATGTTCCAGATGAAAAGATTAAAGAAATAAACATTATTGATAACGCAGGAACACCAGTATTTGATAAAAAATACACCCAAGCAACAAACAGAGTTATTGATATTTTCATATTTTCACCAAAGACAATTGGTGCCTACAATTTTATGGGAACAGTTACAACTGATAAGGCATCAAGACCTTGTGTTGTACAAAGTAGTACCGGCGTAAATGTAGTTGCAACAAACACAGCTCCAACATTCCAAACATTGCCAAATAATGCAATTCCATCTAATGCAATAAAGGTTGGGGATGATTATCAATATACACTTAAAGTGGTCGATGCAGAAAGTGATACGATTAATTATTCTTTCTCATTTACACCTGATACTGATTGGTTAAAATATACAGTCCTTGATGATGGTGGTAAAGGGAAATTAACATTAAAATTTAGCGGCAAACCAGATAGACCAGCAAGTTTTCTTGCAAACATCTTTGTTCATGATGGTTACATTAACCATCTTGTTTCTCAAGCATGGGTAATTAGTGTTGACCAAGATAAAAACGATATACCTAAAGTTACTGTTATTGAGCCTTCAACAGCTCAAACTGTTAAACGAGGAGATGTCTTAAAGATTTCATGGAGTACTCAAGATTTAAATAAGATTACTAAATACGATTTATTCTATGCTACAAACCCAGGAAATTCTTCAACATGGGTACCAATAGCAAAAGGCTTGTCAGTTAAAATAGGTAATTATCTTTTTGATACTTCTAAACTAGCATTAGGGAAATATACATTCATTGTTCAAGCAACTGATAATTTCACCCCTCCAGCAACTGGAACTGGCGTTTCCCCAGTTGTTACAATTGATACTGTTGGTGGAACAAATAACGGACCAGACGATGGACCACAGTTGGTTGACCCTCAAATTATTAATATTTCTCCAACTAATAACAGTCAGATTAAAAATAAACGAGCAGCAATCTCTGCTACATTAATAGCAGGAACTGATGCGACAATTAAAAAGGATACTATAAAAGTTGCATTAGACGATAAAGATATAACTGAAACTGTAAGTATTAACCCTATTTCTGATACTGAATATACAATTGTATACAACCCTACTACAGATTATTCACTTGGAGTTCATAAGGTCAGTGTAACTTTTGAAGATTCAAAGAGTGGAAAAGGAAGTAAAGAGTGGAATTTTGAATTAATTGCTGACACAACCAATAACGACAATATTAATATCTTTGGTTGGAGCATTCCCAAAAGGACAATATACATAGTTGCTGGTGGAATCGGTTTACTTGTTCTAGCAATATTAATTCCATGGTTACTTTACTTAGCATGGAGAGGTTCAAGAGATCAAGAAGAATATGATTATACAAACATATATAATCATACAAAACCAATTGAGCCAACAAGTAGTAATACAAATAATATTAATCAATATAATAATATTACCCCAAGGCCAATAACACCATCATCTCAATCTTTTAAAGAAGAAGAGAGTACAAGTGCAAAAGCAGAAGTAATCGATGAAATGAATTCAGAAACGGTTTCTAGTTTTAAGAGTTACCCAGAATTTGAGGTTTCAAACAAGGTGGAGGAGAAACCAGTTACAAAGATTGAAGAACCTAAGGTCGTTAAAGAAGTTGAAAAAATTGTTGAAACTAAGACAGTTGAACCTGCGAAGATTGAACCGCCAATAACAAACGTAAATGTAACTGTCCAACAACCTCAACCAATCAAACCGATAACACCATCACAACCAATCGTATCAGCACCAAAGCCAGTAAACCAACCAGTGACAGTAACTGAGGAAGAGTCTGATCTACCAGCAATAATCTCTGCAAGTGAAGATGAAACAACAGACACATCAACAACTGAAACAGATAGTAGTTACGAAGAATTACTAAGACTGGCTGAGCAATTAAATCAACAAGAAGTTGAAGAAGAAAAAGCCAACGGTATGAAATCTGATGCAGGAGAGAACAATATTACTGCCCCCTCTCCTCTTCCAGATAACAATCCTCCTGATATAAATCCTAACTCTGGCTTAATTCCAAATGAACCAATAAAAGATAATAATCAACAAACCCCTCAATAATTGGTATAATCCTTGCATGAAAACCTTTACATATTTAGAGATACGAGAAATGTATCTTAACCATTTAAAGAAGTCTGGTCATGCAGTTATTTCCTCCGCCTCATTAGTCCCAGAGAATGATCCGTCAGTACTTTTCGTTAATTCTGGAATGTTTCCATTAGTACCCTACCTTTTAGGTGAAAAACATCCTAAAGGAACAAAATTAACAGATATTCAAAGATGCTTAAGAACCGGAGATATTGATGAGGTTGGTGATGCAACTCACTGTACCACTTTTGAAATGATCGGTAATTGGTCATTAAACGACTATTTTAAGAAAGAAGCAATTGCTATCACAGCATCCTTTTACATAGATGAACTTGGCACAGATGTTAACAATATTTATGCTTCAGTGTTTGAGGGAAACGATGATGCTCCTCAAGATAGTGAATCAATTGAAATTTGGAAAGAAGAATTTAAAAAAAGAGGCATTGATGCTAAGGCAGGAAAAGGTGAAAGAATTCAATTGTATGGTAAAAAGGATAACTGGTGGGAATTAGAAGCTGGTGGACCATGTGGGCCATGTTCTGAAATCTTTTATGACACTGGTAAAGAAGCATGTGGACCTGATTGTCACATAAACTGCGATTGTGGGAAATATGTTGAAATTGGGAACGATGTGTTTATGCAATATCTTAAAAAAGACGGAAAATACTCTCCATTAGGACGACACAATGTTGACTTTGGAGGGGGATTAGATCGATTAACAATGATGGCTCAAAATACTGCGAGTGTATACGAATCAGACATTTATTTACCAATCTTAAACAAAGTTAAAGAGCTAGCTAAAAACGACATTGTTAAATCACAAAGAGTTGTAGTTGATCATATTAAAGCCGCTACTTGGGTAATCGCTGATGGAGTGCAACCAGGTAGAACCCAAAGAGAATATATTCTTAGACGATTAATTAGAAGAGCAATTAGACATGGCCGTTTGCTTGGCATTACAAACCTGTTTACTCGAGAAGTAGCTGACATAGCTATTGAGCAATTCAAAGCCGTACATCCAATGCTAGAGCCTAATAAAGAGAAAATTTTAGATACTCTAGAACAAGAAGAAAAGAAATTTAATCAAACAATTGAAAATGGCTTAAAAGAATTTGAAAAAATGGTTAAAGAAATTAAGGGAGAATTTAAGAATGAAAATGGGGAAACTTTCAAACTCTATGAAACTTATGGCTTTCCACTAGAAATTACTTTAGAAGAACTTGATACACGGGGTATAAAATACAATATTGATGTAGTTAGAATAAATCATCAAAAAGCATATGAAGAGCACCAAAATAAGTCTAGAACTGCTTCAAAAGGATTGTTCAAAGGAGGACTTGCCGACACATCAGAAATGTCTAAAAAATATCATACTGCAACTCACCTACTCTTAGCTGCACTTTATGAAATTGTTGGGCCACATATCTACCAAAAAGGAAGTAATATTACACCTGAACGATTAAGATTAGACTTTCCTAATGACACAAAACTAAGCGATGAACAGATCAAGAAAGTTGAAAACTTAGTAAATCAAAAGATTAAAGAAGCCTTACCAGTTACATATGAAGAAATGCCAAAAGAAGAAGCCTTAACAAAGGTTAAATATGCTGCATTTGATGAAAAGTATGGAGATATTGTTAAGGTGTATTTCATTGGAGATCCAAAGAAACCTTTCTCAGCAGAATTATGCGGTGGTCCTCATGTTGAAAATACTAGTGAATTAGGAGTTTTCCAAATTGTTAAACAAGAAAATGTATCTGCAGGCATTAAAAGAATTAAGGCAGTATTAAAATAATATGGAATATCCTATTCTTGCAATCGATTACGGACAAAAACATATTGGTATAGCTATTTCCGATGCAAAAGGCATTGTTGCTTCTCCACTTGAAGTAATTCAGGTTAGTAAAAATAATTCAATTGAACTTGTTTCCAAAAGATTAATTGAGATTTGTAAACAGTATAGAGTACAGTCTCTTCTCTTTGGAATGCCTCAAGCATTTGAGAAAGAACACGAAGTTAACCGTGTAAGAATTCAAAAATTCATTGAGGAGATAATAAAAGAAGTAAAGCTTCCATACACTACATATGATGAGAGCTTTTCAACATCAACCGCAAAAGATATGATAAAAGATCAGGGCTACAAATTTAAAAAGAAAAAGAGCATGATAGATAGTTATGCTGCAAGCGTATTTTTACAAGAATATTTAGATAATAATTAATATGAAACTTATTAAAACAACATTTTTCGTATTTCTAATCGTAGTAGGATTTTTTGCCGCATATTTTTATATGCAATATAAAGATTTCACAAATACGGCTTTAGGCTCTGATACAACTAGAGTTAAAATTGTTGTTGAAAAAGGCATGACTGGTACAGATGTTTTAAACAAACTTGTTGAGCAACAAGTAATTACATCAAACCAATCTCTTTATTTAAGAGTTTATTTGAAGCTCAACAATGTTCCTAACTTTCAAGAAGGAGTTTATTACATACCAAGAAACCTTACAGTTAATGAACTCTTTGACACATTACAACATCCCGAAAGCCCAGATATTTGGATAACCATTAGAGAAGGTGCACGAGCAGATCAGATTGCAGGTTATTTTGCTGATGCATATAAAGATTATCCTCAAGCTGTGTATAACAAAGATAAATTCTTAGCTTTAGTTACTGACAAAGAATATATTAAGACTTTAGATTTAGGTATTCCTAATTTAAAAACTTTAGAAGGCTTTCTATATCCTGATAAATATTTAATGCCTAAAGAAGCAACT
>DASZTI010000090.1:0-3804 GCA_035548215.1 Candidatus Dojkabacteria bacterium | reverse complement strand
TCTTGACTATGTTGTTATCTGTCTCCCATCTCCAATGGATTTGCCACCTGTTAAAGGTATTAATCCAAAGACTGGAGCTGAAACAGAAAGAAAACTTGTAGAAGATGAGAAATTCTCAGGCTTAGTATTTAAGATTGTTACTGATCCACATATTGGTACATTATCATACTTCAGAATCTATTCAGGTAAAATTGGTGCTGGATCATATGTATATAACTCAACAAAGAATCTTAAAGAAAGAGTTGGTAGATTGGTATTGATGCATGCAAAGGATAGAGAAGAAGTTGAGCAACTAAGAGCTGGAGATATCGGAGCAATTGTTGGTCTTAAAGATTCTGTAACTGGTGATACTCTTTGTGATGAAAGTGCACCAATAGTTCTTGAACAGATCCAATTCTCAGAACCAGTTATCTCTCAAGCTATTGAACCAGCTTCTAAGTCAGATGAAGAGAAGATGTCATTAGCATTGGGTAAGTTAACAAGAGAAGATCCTACATTTAAAGTTGCAAGTAATGTAGAAACAGGTCAAACATTGATTTCAGGAATGGGTGAGTTGCACTTGGAAATCATGGTTGATCGTATGAAGAGAGAATATGGTGTTGAAGCTAAAGTCGGTAAGCCTCAGGTTGCATACCGAGAAACAATTAAGGCTACAGCTGAAAGAGAAGGTAAATATATCAAGCAATCTGGTGGTAAGGGACAATATGGTCATTGTTACATTAGAGTTGAACCAAATGAACCTGGTAAAGGTTATGAGTTTATTAATGCTATTAAAGGTGGTGCAATTCCAAGAGAATTCATCCCAGCTATTGAAAAAGGTGTTAAGGAATCTTTAGGTGCTGGAGTCTTAGCTGGTTATCCAGTTGTAGATGTTAAAGCAACTGTTTATGATGGTTCCTACCATGATGTTGACTCTTCAGAGGCTGCATTCAAGATTGCAGGATCTATGGCCTTCAAAGAAGCATGTAGAGCAGCTCAACCAGTATTATTAGAACCTTTAATGAATGTTGAAGTATTGGCTCCACAACAATTTGTTGGAGATGTAACTGGATCATTAAGTAGTAAGAGAGGTCAGATTCAAAAAACTGAGGTTAAAGGTAATTTGCATGTTGTAACTGCATTAGTCCCACTTGCAGAGCTCTTCGGATATACTACAGAACTTAGATCTATTACTAGTGGAAGAGGTAATGCCATAATATCTCCAGCTAAATATGCTGAGGTGCCTCGAAACGTCGCTGAAGAAATTGCTGGTAGTAAAAAGGCATAAAAATTGAAATTAGTACTTGAAACTGTGACCTTTTTTTGATAACATTCGTTGCAGTTTTAAAAAGTAACTAAAATATTTAAATTATAATTTATAAAAAAATGGCTCAAGCAACATACACAGATAGAAGCAAGCCTCATATGAATATTGGTACCCTTGGTCATGTTGACCACGGTAAGACCACTACAGTAAGAGCTTTGTTAAGAACTTTTGCTCCAAAGGATGTACAGGACAAAATGATTGATAAATTAGATAAAGATCCTATTGCTAGAGCAAAGGCTATTACTATTTCTGTTGCACACGTAGAATTTGAGACTGAAAACAGACACTATGCATTAGTAGACTGTCCAGGTCACAGAGACTACATCAAGAACATGATCACTGGTGCAGCTCAAATGGATGGTGCTATCTTAGTAATCTCTGGAAACGATGGTGTTATGCCTCAAACTAAAGAGCACTTATTGCTTGCTAAGCAAGTTGGTGTTCCTAAGATTGTTGTATTCATCAACCAATTTGGAGAAACAGATAAAGACATTCTTGAGCTTATCGAAGCTGATGTTAGAGATCTTCTTAAGAAATATGGATTTGATGAGAATGCTCCAGTTATCGTTGGTAGTGCATTAAAAGGTTTCAACGGTGAACCAGAAGGTATTGAAACAATGAAGAAGTTAATGGCTACAGTAGACGAATACATTCCACTTCCAGAAAGAGATAAAGAGAAACCATTCTTAATGCCTATTGAAGATGTATTCTCAATTGAAGGTAGAGGAACAGTTGTAACTGGTAGAGTTGAAAGAGGAACACTTAAGATGTCAACAGAAGTTGAGGTCTTAGGTTTAGGAAGTGATCCTATTAAAACCGCTGTTACTGGTATCGAAATGTTTAACAAATCAATGCAAGAAACAATTGCTGGTGATAATGTTGGATTACTCTTAAGAGGACTTAAGAGAGAAGATGTTGAAAGAGGTCAGGTTGTTGCAATCCCAGGTTCAGTAAAAACAAGCACACAATTTAAGGCAGAGGTTTATGTATTAAGTAAGGATGAGGGTGGAAGACACTCACCATTCTTAACTGGATATAAGCCACAGTTCTATATCAGAACTGCTGATGTAACTGGTGAAGTTACCTTAGAGGGTGTTGAAATGGTAAATCCAGGTGATAATGTTACCTTCGCAGTCAAGCTTATGGCTCCTGTAGTATTGGAAGTCGGACTCCGATTTGCAATCAGAGAAGGTGGTCAAACAGTTGGACAAGGTATTATTACTGAGATTGTTAAGTAAATGAAAATATGGGGAAGGGGTCAAAGCCTTCCCCGTATAATTTTAAAATAAATTATTAGCTCTTTTATATTTATGGCAAATTCGACAGCAAAAATTAGAGTAAAGTTAAGAGGATACGACGCTGTTGTTTTGGACAAATCCGCTAGGAGTATTATTGAAACAGCAATTGGAACTGGCGCTAAAGTCGCTGGACCTATTCCACTTCCATCAAGGAAGAGGATATTTGCAATGAATAGATCTCCATTCATTTATAAAAGCTCAATCGAGCATTTTGAGATCAAAACTCATAAGAGAATGATTGATATTATTGAACCTACAGCTAAGACTATAGATGCTTTGCAGCATCTAGATATGCCAGCTGGTGTTGATATTGAAATACAATAAGATGAAATTTAATTAGTTATATATTTATGAAAGCTATACTTGGAATAAAAAAAGGAATGACTAGAGTCTTTAAGGGAGAGGTTTCAAAGCCTGTTACCGTTATTGAAGTATCAAACTGTGTTGTAACACTTAAAGATGCTAAAGGTTATGAATTAGGTGTTGGTAAAAAGCTTAAAGCAGCTAAGGCATTGCTTGGTAAATATAAGGCATTGGGTTATGTTCCTCAATATAGAGAATATTTTACAGTAGCTTCAGACTTAAATGTCGGAGACAGTGTAAAAGCAGAAACTTTTACTGTTGGTAACGAAGTATCAGTTACTTCAGTTAGTAAAGGTAAGGGTTTCGCAGGTGTTGTTAAAAGATGGGGATTTGCTGGAGGACCTAAAACACACGGTCAATCAGATCGTCATAGAGCTCCAGGATCTATTGGTGCTGGTACAACCCCAGGTAGAGTATTGAAAGGAAAGAGAATGGGTGGAAGATTAGGAAGTAAAACAATTACTTTGCATAATAGAGAAATTATTGACATTGTTGATAACTATCTATTAGTATCAGGACCTGTTTCAGGAAATAACGGAGATAAAGTTATTATTAAATCAGAAGAATAATTATGGCAACAGCAAAGACAACAAAAACAAAAGAAGTAAAAGCAAAGGCAGTAAAGAATACAGTTGCTAAAAAGAGTGCTGTTAAGAAAGTTGTTGCTAAGAAAGCTGTTAAAAAAGAAACCGCTGTTAAATCAGAAGTTAAAAGTAGCGTTAGTTTGAATCCTAAAATATGGGATGTTGCTATGAATAAAGAGCTTGTAACTCAAGTATTATTTGTACAACAAATGAATGCTAGAACTGGAACTGCTCATGCTAAAAACAGATCTCA
>DASZTI010000089.1:0-5912 GCA_035548215.1 Candidatus Dojkabacteria bacterium | reverse complement strand
AAATCCCCAAACTGACCCTAACAGTTCCGTTATTTAAATACAATTTTCGATGCAAAGGTTCAACACAATGGAAACCAACTCGAACTGCAATACCAAAATCATTGAGTAGTGTTGCAACATCGTGAGGATGAATTTTACAAGCGAAAGTTACAATGCCTTCTCCCTCCCTGTTATCGTTAACCACTGTAAGTTGAGAAATTGCATTAAGATGCTCTTTGGTATAGTTTGTTAAATCTTTCATATACTTTCTATATTCTGACCAACCGCCGAGCTCTTCAATTTTATTGTTAAACCATTTAAGAGCCTCAACTAGTGCGATATTTGCTTCAATTGCTGGTGTGCCAGCTTCAAACTTCCACGGAAGATCGTTGAAAATAATTTCATCCTTTTGTATGTTAACTCGCTTGACCATTTCTCCACCAAGCACCCATGGTTCTAAATCTTTTAATATTTCCCTCTTACAATACACAACTCCACTTCCTGATGGGCCGTATACTTTATGACCTGAGAATGTAAAAACATCACATCCTAGTTTAGCGACATCAATTTGCATATGAGCTATACTTTGAGCTCCATCAACAACCAAAATCGAACCGAACTTCTTTGTTAACAAAGATATTTTCTCTATATCAGTAATATTCCCGGTAAGATTTGATTGATGAACGATAGAAACAATTTTTATTCGCTCACCTAAATCTGTATACAAATCTTTTAAGGATTTTACATCAATTGTTAAATCCTCATTTAACTTCAGATATCTAATATCAAACTTTAATTCTTTTTGAAGCTTTAACCATGGCAGTAGATTACTATGATGTTCCAATGGAGAAAGGACTAAGACATCTTGCTCTTTTAAAAACTTCCTTCCAATTGTATTAACAGTCCAATTGAGGCCTTCTGTAGCATTCTTTACAAAGAAAACTTCTTCATAACTAGAAGCGTTTAAATATTTAGCAATATATTTATGTGCTTCAAGCCACATTTGATCAGTTCTGAGTGCAATATCATACATACCACGATGAACATTTGAAACATTCGTCGAGAGGTAGTTACTTAATGCATCAATAACTGTTTGAGGTTTTTGAGATGTTGCAGCACTATCCAAATATATTAATTTTGGATTATTACTAAATACAGGGAATTCTTTTTTTATATTACGTATTTTGTCTTCCATATGCAATTACTACATTATCTAAAAGTGAAGCAATTGTCATCGGCCCTATTCCACCTGGTACTGGAGTTATATATTCGACCTTTTTTGAAACATTTTCAAAATCAACATCTCCTACAGTTTTTCCTTCTGAATTTTTATTTATACCAACATCAATTATCGTGCCACCATCTTTAACTATATCTGCAGTTATTAAATTTATGACACCAGTTGCAACAACAAGAATATCGGCTTCTTTTGTAAATACTGAAATATCTGGAGTTTCCTTATTACATATATTTACAATAGCTCCTTGACCTAACATCATTTCTTTTAAAGGCTTTCCAATTTGAAAGCTGTCATTTATTATTACAACATTTTTACCTTTAACATTAATATTGTATTCTTTAAGAAGTGTCATGATTCCCTTTGGTGTTGCTGGAATATATGCCTGATTATCATTGTTTGTAATCTTTGAAAAGTTTACTGTAGTAAGACCATCAACATCTTTATCTGGCAATATTTTTTCAACAATATTTTCTCTGCTAAATCCTTTTGGTAATGGTAATTGAACCATAATTCCATTTACGCTTGGATCGCTATTTAATTCATTGATTTTGTTAATAACAATTTGTTCTTTAGTTTCTTTTGCATATGGGTAAACCTCACAGATAATCCCAACTTCTTCACAAGCTTTCTTTTTCATTTCAACATATTTATGACTAGCAAAATCATCGCCAACTAAAATAATTGAAAGTTTAGGTCTTTTATTAAGGCTCTCAATTCTGTTTTTAATATCTTCTTTAATTTTATTTGCCAATGTTTTACCGTCCAAGATAACCATGTTTTTTGTTTTAAACTTTAATTTTAAAAAATCTATATTGCTTCCTTCCCTCTTCTTTTATAATTTTTTCTACTTTTATTTTTTTGTGAACCTCTTGGTTAAAGTCAAAATCTCCAGACACAATTATACTACCTTTTGGTAATTCTTTTAGAAGGATTAGAACAATTTGTGACGCAAGATTTGAGGTCAAATAGAGAAAGACCCTGTTATACTGCCCAAAGTTTTGATATTTAAAAATATCGCCTTGAATAAAACTAATTTTTGAGCGATTCTTTTGAAATATTGTCTTGAACTTTGACCAAAAGACTAACCATTTGCTTATCTCTATCCCACTATACTTCCTTGCAATACCTTCAGTCATATTCGCAGCATCAAATACAACAACTCCATCTCCTGAACCGATATCGATGAATTTTGAATTCTTGTTTAACTCTAAAAGATCTATTGCATATTTAAGTGAGTGTGTGTGATAAGGAACGTAAGGAGCATCACGAAAAAGTGAGAAGGCGAATACATATGTTTTTACGATTAAAAATATCGCGAGTAAATATCCAAAAATAACTACTAACCACCAAAAGAGATTTGCAAAATCGATCATTAACTTCCTTTAATATATTTATGTAATCTACCATTTTTTAAGTGATACGCCTTATCAAAGAATTCTAAGAAATGATCATCTTGAGTAATGTATATAACGGTTTTATCTTTCCCTATAAAGTCTAGAACTCTCTTAAGAATTGCTTTTCTTGAGAATTGATCAATGTAAGTGAATGGCTCGTCCATAATGAAAATGTCTCTGTTTCGATACAACATTCTCGCTAAAGCCAATCTTTGCCAATAACCAGGAGAAAGTTCTTTTCCTCCTGAGATATATTTGCCAAGAAGCTGATCATCATCAATATTTTCTTTTTCTAGAATCCTATCAATATCACATATCTTTTTAACATCATCATAAAGCTTAAGGTCTAAGTTTTTGTGAAGTTTAGTTAAAGTAATGTTTTCTTTTACTGAAAAATTGTAATCAATAAAATCTTGGAACAGTACTGAAATGTGTTTTTTCAATTCTCCTCTTTGTAATTCTCTAATGTCTATTCCATTAATTAAATAATCACCTTCGTCGATCTTATATAACCCACAAAGAAGTTTAATAAACGAGGATTTTCCTGAACCATCACCACCAATAATAAGAATTTTTTCTCCTGGATTAAATTCAACATTTAAGTTAGATAGAGTGTTTTCTTTATTTTCAGGATATCTGAAATTTACATTCTTTAAAGCTAACTTTGGAGTTCCTTCGCTCAGCTCTAATTCCCCATGTGCTAGATCACCAAACCCTTTATACTCAATATAATCGAAATACTTTTCGGAATAATCAACATAGGAGGATATTTTTAAAACGGATGTTAGGAAAGCGGATGTATTTCCATAAATACTAAAAACATAATCATAAATTGCCTTGAAGTGTCCAATTGTAAGTCTTTTCATTATTGAAACGAAAAGGACATAGATAATATATCCGCAGACTAAAATATTATCTACAACTGAGGCTAAGGATGTATCAATCGTATCGTGAGCCCAAATATGTAAATAACCATCGACATAATTTCTTGTTCTCTCTGAATACTTATCTTTAAGCGGTGAAAATGTATTATCCACTCTTAACTCTGGAAAGAATTGGATTCTTGTCATTAAGTTTTGTAGATAATCAATTGTTTTGAAATTTTCCACTTGTCCGTTATAGAATGTTTTTCTCTTATTTCTATAATAATGACTCACGACATTTTCAGCGACAGCAAATAACATCACAATTAATGAACTTGGTCCCATTATTACCCAAATGAAAGAAACAGATGTTACGGCAGTAAACAAACCTTTGATAGCTTCGGAAAATTCATAATATGAAGCAATTACATTACCATATGAGAAATTAGGGACAAAAGTTAAAAGATCTCTAAATTCTTTTGATTCAATGTCTTCAAGATTGGTTCTTGAAATAACATTAAGTAATTCTCCTTGCATATGCCAAAGAGTGTTCTGATTAATACGATCGTACAAGTGTCCCCTTAGATTTCCAATGAGCATTACAATTAACCATAATGAAAGTCCTAAAGCTAGAAAGTAAAAGGAGTCTGTTACAAAATATGACTGTAATGAAAAAGTGTTCCAGTTCTTAAGAATATCTGCCGTTGCATCAATAAACTGACCACCAACTGTAATAACATACATTTGTAATCCGATACTTACAATAAATAAGAAATCTCTAGATATGGCATTGAAAGGATTAAGCGAATAAATATACCTAATTATCTTGAAAAGTATTCTAAATTTTCTAGAGTATTTTTTAATGTCCATTTATAGATATAATACATGAATGGAAAGAGATAATGAATATCTAGAGAATAAGCTCGACTATATTATTAAAAATCATTTTAATGATGTAGATTTTAGTAATCAGGTTATTATTAAATTTGGGAAAAGATCCAGGAGACAACTCGGATGTATTCGTATGGAACAAGATAGGTCTATTCTTGCAGTACTAAATATTACAAGAGATCGAAATGATAAAGCATCTATAATTACCATTACAAGTTATTTTAAACTCCCAGAAGTTCCTGATGAGATTGTTGCATCTACAATTGCACATGAATTGGTACATTATGTTCATGGGTTTAATTCTCCCCTTCCAAGAAAATACAAACATCCTCATAAAGGCAATATCGTACACAAAGAGCTTGCACAAAGGGGATTGGGAGATATGTATAAAGCCTCAAAGAAATGGTTAAAAAATAACTGGAAGGATATTGTTACTAAAAATTAGCGATTAGTGTTTTTATTCTATCCCATTCTGCATCTATCTTATTAACAAGCTTTCTGGCCTCCAATTTATCAAACCTGTCTTTATTTAAAAGTACAAAGAGTTTGTATAAGTAATTCGTTAAATTAAAGATGTCGTCATTCATTAAAGTTTACTGTCAAATTATTCCTTAATTATATGAATTGATATTTAGGGTATTTTTATTATTAAGAAATAACGCTGTTACCACACATAAGAAATGTCATTCTATATATTCTTACCATTTCATCTACTAACATTTCATATATATGAAGTATGATTCAGTAGGAAAGAAAATTAAGGATTACAGGCAAAAGTTAAATTTAACTCAACAAGAATTAGCAGATCGAGTAGGAGTTACTTGGGAAATGATTTCAAGATATGAAAGAGGTAAGAGTTCACCTTTTGTTCAAATAAACGAGATATCTAAAGCATTAAACATACATCCCTCTCAATTATTACAAGATAATTACAAATCAAGTATTAATCGGTATGAAATTCCACTGTTTACATCCATTTCTACAGATTTAGAGTTTGATGTTGATACAACCCAATATTTCTATACTTCTCCACAATGGATTCTAGAAAAAGATGCATTTGCCTTCGCAGTTGAGACAAGACTCGTAAAGATAAATACCTTAGAAATAAAAGATTCAGGCGTACTTTTTATTTCGCCAACTGCAATTTCTAACACAAACAGTGTTGTTCTGGTAAAAGGAAATAATGAAATTGTTTGTACTCGATGGTTAGAAAGTAGCAAAAATGTTTTAGGTGTTGTACTCGCTCAAGAAATTAGATTTGTATAGTTAATGATTTTTCATAAAATCAACTTTTAATTCTCAAAAGTTTTGGATATAATATCTCAACTAGTAGGATTAAAACTCCATATTCAGCTAAAAACGTTTAAAGCCGAAAGCTAGTGACAAGCAAAGCATCGAAAGATGCTTTTTTGTTTAAGATTTGTGGGGCATAACACTTAAAAAATGATAAGGTTTATTTCCAATCTTTTCGATAATTATTCTTATATAACGATCTTTATCATATTGATAAATAAATGCTTTATGCTCTACCAAAACTTTTTCTTT
>DASZTI010000088.1:0-2753 GCA_035548215.1 Candidatus Dojkabacteria bacterium | reverse complement strand
TGTATTAGGTATTCCAGCTTTGCTTGGTTCTTTTGTATACGAGGCTTACAAGACACCAGGGAGTTTACAGATAATGTTAAAACCAGAGAATATATTTGCTGTATTACTTTCAGGATTGATCGGCTATTTTTCAATTATTGTTTTAAAGAAATTTTCAAAGGAGAAGTTCTTAACAGTTTTTGGAATTTATAGAATAATTCTTGGTCTTACATTATTAGCAGTAGTGTTATTAATCCCAGGGTTTCTTAGTTAATCAACATTCATTTCAAATAGAGAATTGTCCAAATGATTTGGAGAGTTTTTCATTAGAAAAACTTCAGTTCACACCTATTTAATTTTACATTGCTTACAATATAGTTATATATAAATTATTATTTATTACTATGTTGACAGACAACGATTTACAAAAAATTAAAGAACTACTAGATCCAAGATTTGACCGAATTGAAAAGAAATTAGACGAACATGACAAAAGATTTAATCAGATTGAAAAGAAATTAGACGAACATGACGAAAGATTTAATCAAGTTGAGAATAAATTAAAAGCGCATAATAATCAATTTGACTCATTAAATATCTATTTAAAAATAGAGTTTGGCTCAATCAAAGAAAAGTTTAGAGAAATTGATGAAAAGTTAGATGATCACAGAAAAAGGATAATGACGGTACAAGACACAATTGTTGGTATAAATAAATACATTCATGGAGAACTAGCAATGATACTTAATAACCATGACAATCGTATAACTGTATTAGAACATCACACTTTGTAAAATAGGTAGGTAATAATTTACTAAATAATATCAATAAGATTGACTCCCGTCATAGTTGATGGTGGTTCAATACCAAGAATATTTAATATCGTTGGAGCAACATCAGAAAGAATTCCTGTTGGCTGGGCTCTCTCTCCAGTCCCAATTTTTAGTACTTTAGCAGGCCTACCCATATCAATCTGATTAATATCATGCACAAGTATAAAAGGTACTGGGTTTGGATTGTGCTGAGTATCAATCTTTTTAGTTATTCTATCGATCATAGTCTCACAGTTTCCGTGGTCTGCAATAATGACAACAGCCCCACCCTTAGCAACAGCCTTTTGTGCAATTTCTTGTGTGCACTTATCCACAAATTCGTTTGCCTTAATTGCTTGCGCTAGATTTCCAGTATGACCCAACATGTCTGGGTTAGCAAAGTTAATTACAATAAATGAGTATTTCTTTTTATGCATATTATCTAAACGATAAAGGACTTCATCCTTTGTAATCTCCGCACTCATTTCAGGCGTTGTTGAATAATCAAATACTTTAGGAGATGGAATATTAAAAAAATCTTCTCCTGCATGGGGTGCTTCAACACCACCATTAAAGAAGTAAGACACATGCATATACTTTTCGGTTTCGCTAATATGAAACTGATTTAATTGATTATCTGATAAAACGGAAGCAAGTGTTTCTGTAATTTTCTTAGGTGGGAATACAATATGAGTCTTTAGATCATCAGAATAACCAGTCATAGTTGCAAAATACAAATTCTCTGGGAAATTAACTCTTGGAAATCCATTAAATTCATCAAGCATAAATACCTTAGTCATTTGCCTTGCTCTATCCTCTCGGAAATTATAGAAGAGAACAACATCGCCATTTTTTATTGGACCAATCGGGTTACCATTTTGATCAACCATTGTTGTTGGTAGAAATATTTGATCAGTTTCATTATTTTTATATGCTTCTTGAATCAGACTAAACACATCAAATGCTTTTCTTTGTCCAAGGCCCATCATCGCATTATATGCAAGCTGCGTTCTCTCCCATCTACTATCTCTATCCATTGAATAAAGTCTTCCAGAGACGCTAGCGATCTGACCAATGCCAAGCTCTTTTAGTTTCTGTACTAATTTAGAGATATAGAAGTAACCATCTGTTGGAGGCGTATCTCTTCCATCTAACATTGCATGAATTAAAGGCGAGACGCCCTGTTGTTTACAAATATCTAACAAGGCAAACAGATGCTCAATGTGACCATGAACACCACCAGCACTTAAGATACCCATTAAATGTAAATTAGTCTTTCGTTCTTTTACTGTTTTAAAAATTTCTTGGATAACTTCGTTGTCCACAAGCTCATTTGCAGCAATCGTGTCGTTAATTCTTTGTAAACTTTGATATACAACCTGACCAGAACCGATATTTAAATGTCCAACCTCACTGTTTCCAGGCTCATCCATAGGTAATCCGACATGAGATCCAGAGGCATGTATAAGGGTAGATTTTCCAAAAGTCCATGCTCGATCAAGGAAAGGAGTATTCGCTTGAAGGACTGAATTTCCTTCTCGATCTGGGTGCACACCAAACCCGTCTAATATAACCAATACAACAAATTCCTTTCGGATTATCTCTTCTACTTCTTCAACTTGTTCTTCTTTTCCAAATAGCCAGTCAAACATGAAATTGGGACAGTTGGTTTAAATATATTACATTAGATATAATATATGTTATGGAACAAATTGGCAAAACACAAATCGAGCAATTACGGGATGAAATACTCAAAACAGTTCAGACTTTAAACATTGAAGAAAAGAAGAAAAGATCAACAGAATTAGAGGCCCAAGCAATGGCTCCAGACTTTTGGCAAGACAATCTTAAAGCCAAGTCAGTGATGAGTGAACTCTCACAACTTAAAGAAGAAATTGATACTGCAAAAAGTTTAGAAGAAAATATAACTACACTCTATGAGATGTTTTCACAATCATCTGA
>DASZTI010000087.1:0-9199 GCA_035548215.1 Candidatus Dojkabacteria bacterium | reverse complement strand
TACATGACAACGCTGCGGCCTTAATTTAGATTTAATTTTAGTCTGAGATAATTAAAGTATTAAGTTTAGTGGAGGCAAAGTATGTGGTACATAGTTATTAAGATTGCTATCGCCGTGCTTACTGTATTACTTCCAATGATTAAGCACTAGTTAAGACACTGTAAGTCTGGTCTGCAGTCTTTTTCCAATCGTACAGAAGGGATACTTGATATCCCTTCTGTGCTATATCTTTAGCATAATTATGATCTGAATATACTTCATACATCTCATTTGCTACTTCTTTGCTATCTAATCCATTTACCAAAATCCCTCCGTTTTTGACAACCTCTGGGTAGCAAGAGCCATCATGTACGATTACTGGAGATTTGGCTCTCATTCCTTCAACTACGCTAAAACCAAAGCCTTCAAGAAGAGACAAATGAATAGAAGCAATTGAATTATTTAAAAGAGAATAGATATTAATATCGTCATATTTGCCTGTAAAAATTATTCGATTATATACACCGAGATCTTTAGCCAATTGATGTAAAGCTTTTACTTCTTTAACATTCATATCGATAAAGTTTTTTCCTGCAATAACAAGATATGGAATCTTCTTTTCACCATTCATACCTAACAACTTTGAAAACTCAGCATATGCTTTTACAACTCCCTCACTATTTTTATTTTTAGTAATTCCGCCACCCAAGTAAATAAAATAATTCTTCTTATAATCTTTATCCTCAAAATACTTAGAAATATTAGTTTCTTTCTCAATAATATCTGTTCCTAAAAGAATCTCATGTACCTGTTTTTTATTATAAAAAGGCAAGTACTTCATAAAATCATCAAGTGTATATTTTGAGTCACAAAATACTCCCTTAGAGAAGTAAACAGGTAGCATTTGCCACCAATAATAAATAGCTCTAAGAAGATTATGAATAGGACTAATGGCAGAATAGATATTAAGTTTAGGGAGGGCAAAATCATGAATGGTAACATAGGTTGGAATTATCAAAGATGGCACGCCTCTCATAAAATATGGGCAAAAGAAAACATCCCCTTTCTTTTTAACTTTCAAAATCTCAATAATCATACGTATTTGAAAAAAGATATCCATATTATGAATTATTAAGTCCATCCCCCTACCGTTAAAATATTTACCAATTCTATGTATTCGGACATTTGGAAACTTTTCTTTTAAAAATTCGTCCAGTGTTGATGAACCGTCATACATCATAAGAACAAATTCGGTATTAGGATGCGTTTTAAGCATATTGGAAACAAGCATATTCCCATATCTTCCAACGCCATTAAACTTTATTTCGTCTTGGGTTATTCTTGCATCAATAATTATTCTCATAGTTATTTAACATCAAAAATATATGTCTGTGCATTTTTAGTATACACAATTCTATCAAGTTTTAACCAATTAGATTTTTCCAATTCAGGAATAAAGCCTTGCAAATCAAATTTAATTTCTTTTATATCTGATTTTACAATAAATACTTGTTTAATATCATTTTCTCCAATATAGCTTTTCATCTCTTGTGTAGAAGCGAATGTGAATAGGTAAGTGTTAGGAGTATTTAGATACACTAACTGATCAACCTTAGGCAATCCTTTCTTTAAATCCCAATGCCATTGAGGATAAAGACTTAAATCTTTTCTTACTATTTTAGGGTATTGATCCCAACCGATATCATTAATAAATATCTTTTCATTTTCGGGGACATTTTCAAAAATTTTATTTGCTTGATGGTTATATCCCCATCTCATAAATTCACTTATCTGTCCGAGCTTAATTGAAAAGGCTAAACTAGTACCAAGTGTAATAATACTTACAACACAAATAAGTACAAAAGTTACAACCTCTGAGTATTTAGAATTATGCTTATGAATCCAATATAAAGCTAGAAACAGGACGCCAAGAATAGTGATAAATAACAACTTTACCCAGATAAATGTTAATTCAAAGAACATTCCAGCATAAGATAGAATAATACTTAATATAATTGTCCATAAAGCAAATTTTTTATATTTAAACCCTTCCTTTAAGAAAAGAATAAAGAAAATAATCACAATTGGTGTTATAGCTAAAAGATATCTTCCCTGCGATGCTCTTAATATGAAAATTCCTACATATGACCATAATATTAAAACCAAACCAATCATTGTGAGGTTCTTTTTAACATTTCTCCACCATGTCCTTATGTATAAAGCAGACATTGCCAAAGCAGGGAAAATAATTAACTTTGGAATTGAAATAAATGAAAATGATCTTGGATATAGAATCTTACCAAAATACCTTAATATGATGTTAATACTTACTAATACAATGTCTGTTACTCCCCGAAGGAAACTAGGGATATTAGGTAAGATTGAATCAATAGGTATTTGATATATGTTCTTAGTAGCCTCATCTGCAATCAAATTTGCCGTAGCCATATCGATTGAAAACTGTTTCTGATTCCATCCTAATCCTTTTTCAATGAGTCCAAGAATTGACGCATCAAACATATTAACAGGAACTATACCTGTATAAAACATCAAGAGGAGATAAATACTTGCAGGAGCAAAAGATATTACAAGATTAATAACAAAGTCTTTAAGCTTGTTCCAAAAACCCTCTCGGAAACTTGTATTATCTCCCCAGAAACTTTCTATAAATAAATAGGCTAAGTATGCTGGTGCAATCATATAAAACACATGCTCTTTTGCATCAAGAACTAATAAAAGGAGTAGTCCTAACAGCCATTTATTACTCTTCTTTAAAAAGAAGTAAATAAATATTAAAAAAGAAAACAGGACAGGAATATCTCTTAAATAAGTAGGCGCATTTCTTACAAATTCAAAACCTGTTACAAAAAGTAATACTCCAGCTAATGCCCATCCATTAAATTTCAGAAAGTTCTTTAATATTCTATAGAAAATATAAGCACTTGAAATTGCTAATATCAAATTAAAAATTGTAGCAATCGCTACATTAGGTCCAGTAAAAATAAATATTAAAGCAACAGGCAGCTTGAATAATGAACCATGTAAACCCACAGCATAATTTCCAAACCAATGACCGCTTTTAATTACTTCTGAAAGAATCATAGTTTCTCGTAAATAAAGATTTTCATCTTTAATTGAATTTCTCATGAATGAAAGTGAGACCAAAAGTATAACAATACAAATAATGATTGTTGTTAATACTTTGTTTTCATTAAACTTTTTTACTCTCTCCCAGATATGAAGCATGCACTTATTAGTTCTTAAATAAATTCTTAAAAGAGGCTTTTATTAGATACAACGGAATAGCAAAGTAAGTAACATATGGAAGAAATGGGAAATTATTTGAAAATACAATTCCATAACCCAATGACATCTTTAAGTATTCCAATGAAAACTTCCAATTACCATCAACTGCATACAATCTAGATATCTGAAGCCAATTTTTTGCATAAACTCTTTTTTTGTCTGATGAATTCAACTTATTAATCTCTTCTTTAAAATCTGAAAACAACATTAGTTTAGCTTCAATAATCTTTTGAACCTTAAGCGTATTGTTAGTAACCTTTGGTCCCATTTGCATTTTATGTCCATGAATAATTGTAAGTTGCTTGTGAAGGATTGCTACTTTAGATTTTTGTAAACACCTAATTAAAAATTCTATATCTTGATGTCTAGGGTATTTTTCACTATACAATCCAATGACATTTAAAAGATCTTTAGGAATAAAAAGATTAGAGCCAGAAGCGACATGCCATTCCATTGTTAAAAGACTCAATATCGGATTTCGGACATCAGGAATAATTATTCTTTTGAGTTTATTATTACTTTCTTCAAAATAATCAGCAACTACTGTGCAAAATTTATTTTCGCCCTTTAGAGAAAAGTTAAGCATTTCCTCTAATTTATTAGGAAGAAACTCATCATCACCATCAAGAAATGTTACATATTCTCCTCTAGCCTTTTTGATTCCAATATTTCTTGCAGCAGAACCTCCGACATTATTTTTTAAATCTTCAAACCGAATTCTTCTATCTTTTTTTATTAATTCTCTTACTACTTTACTTGTATCATCAGTACTCGCATCGTTGATAATAATCATTTCCCAATTAGTATATGTTTGATTTACAACGCTTTGAATTGCTCGCTTAATTCCGTCTTGTTCGTTATGTACAGGAGTAATAATTGTAATGAGAGGATTAACCATTACGCTTAAACACTGATATTAAATTATTAAATATGTAGTCAACAAGAACAAATTTCGTCATATATCCAAAATACATAAAATAACCTAAAAGATTTTGTGGAAATGGTACATGAAGTCTAATCATTGGTAATGATGTGTAAATATTATTTGGCGATCTTCTGCTTAAGAAAAGATCCTTAACATCTATAAATGTTATCTTACTTTTATGCTTAATTTGGTATGCAAGACCTTTGTTATCATCTAATGAATATGTAACGGCCTTATTAGAGATAGCTAAAGTAAAGCCTTGTTCTCGAGCACGACAGAAGAAATCATAATCTGCTCCATAATGTGGAAAGGTAGTAGAAAAATTGTCTAATTTACTAAAAACTTCAACAGGGATTAAAGTTCCCCTTGTGTTTAATGTATCTGTTTTAAAATGGATGTCACTTCTCTTATCAATTTCAATTATTTGTGGCCGATATAATCCTTTAACAATTAAATGGGCGTTTGCAATTACTTTCTTGGTGTTAAAGCTTTTGGTAGTTGTACCCAAGATTATTCTATTATGCTCGGTTGACTGCTTTACTAATGTTTCAAGATAGTCCTTAGGCATATATGTATCTTGATTCTGCATTAAAACAAAATCATCCTTTTTCCAAAGTTTCTTTGCATATTTAATGCCTTTTCTTGCCCCACCAGTCCACCACAAATTACCATCACCTTTTAAAATTATTACCTTAGGAAATTTCTTATGTACTTCCTCTGACAAACCATCTGTTGAGCCATCATCTGTTACAATAACCTTGATTTTTTTATATGTTTGATCAAAAAGGGAT
Source organism: Candidatus Dojkabacteria bacterium (assembly GCA_035548215.1). Taxonomy (GTDB): domain Bacteria; phylum Patescibacteriota; class Dojkabacteria; order SC72; family SC72; genus DASZTI01. The sequence continues at coordinate 4,198 of DASZTI010000087.1, read as the reverse complement.
TTTAAAGCCTGAAGAAGATATTCTTTTCGATTTCTTGCAGGTATTACAACAAAGATCATAAAACTTAAACTATGATAAATTAGAATTTAATAACTAAATCTATTTAGAAGGTTTCTCAAGAATAAATAATCCTAAGGCATACCATGGTTCTTTATTCCAGTCCGTTGTTGCAGCATCCGCTTCTGTAGTACTCAACCATAATTTATACTTAGAGTTAAATTTCAGATACTCACTTATCTTAAGATTATATCCCTTGAATAATTCGGACAACCTTTCTTTATTGTAAAGTTTGTTAAATGGAAGAACATCTTTAGCACCATATGGAACAGTAAGAACCAATTTACCTCCGGGTTTAAGAATCCTTAACATTTCCTTCATTGCCTTAATATCTCCAAATTCATCCTTTTTAACTTTATATCTTCCCTCAACGCCGACATGTTCTAAGGTTGAAATACATGTTATCGTGTCAAAAAGATTATCTTTAAAATCAGTACTTCTAACATCTCCAGTACTAAATTTGATACTATCATCAATTTTTGCCCTGACATTTAGATCTAAACAGTATATTTCTAAACCCTTAGGAAGAAGTTCTCTTAACATAATACCAACAGTAGAACCAATATCTAAGAGTTTCCCCTCCTTAATATCAACATGCTTTATAACCCATGGGTACTCTAAATCTCTATCAAAATACTTTGGTGCTCGATAAAGCAACCAGTAAAGCTTTATATTGTCAGTAAATTTCTGACATTCATTTTGTTTAATCTGTGCTTTTATTGCTTTAAGGAAAATCTCTATGAATCCTAGTATTTTGTAAATTATTCTCATAACGGTTCTTAATTATTTATATAAAATAAGTTTTCGATAATACTGGTATATTATCATATTTCACTAATGAATACCCTTTAAAATGAGATAAAAGGATTAAAGATAAGTACTCAAGTAATCGTGTATGTATTGTCTGAGATAGCTTCTTGCTTCCTAAATGATGAAGAAACCAATAATACCCTTCCTCTAAGACCGAATACTTTCTAAACATAGCACATTCATTTAAATAACCTTTGTAATTAGAACTCTTTTGATTTGCTCTTACTCTAAAACATGCGACTCGATAATCTAAACTTGTTAACTTAGCATATTGAGCAAATTTAACCCAAAGCTGAAAATCACCCGCTAGTTTTAAACCTCGATTTAAACCACCAGCTTTTTCATATAATTCTTTTCTCCAGAATGTACTTTCTTGGTGAATATAATGTAGAACAGGACCATATAATCCTTTTGCAATTAATTTTTGATTAAAAAGATGCAATGTGCCCTTTTGAATTACCTCAGTCTTTTCATTGATGTTATTATTATTTCCTGTTAACCATTCAATTTCAGGATATTTTTCGAAGGTCTCACTTACGGCTTTTAATGCTCCCTCTAAAAAGATATCGTCATCATTTAGCCAACACATAATATCTCCATTAACTTTCTTGAAACCCTTAGCTATGGCATCATACATTCCATTGTCCCTTTCACTTATCCAGTTAAATTTAAATTTTTTACATTTAATATTTAACTGTTTTTTCTTATATTTCTTATCGAAATCTTTAATTACTTTCAAATTTTCTTCAGTACTTCCACCATCAACAATAATATAATCAATTTCGAAATCTCCCTCCTGCATAAGAATTGAATCAATCGTTTCTTGAATAAATTGAGGGGCATTAAATGTAGGGGTAACAATAGCGAATTTCATATTACATAATGTTTCTAATTAATTTCTGAATTTTACTGATAGTTAGAGTAATAAATATATTTGCATATGTAAATATGTTTGCATTTGCTTTATATGGCTTTTCAATAAGCTCAAGAGGTTTTCTATAGTCCTTCTTAATCCATTTATTGTAACCTTTTACCATATATTTATATGTACTTGCCTTAACTTTCTTTAAATTGCTAAGGTCGATTGATCGTGGCTGATGAATATTATATAAATAACCCGTATTATTATCCTCTATGTATTCATTCATTGTTGGATTATTAGGTGAAATTACAGCACATCCTCCACTCATAGCTTCAAGAAAAGCCATCCCAATACCTTCATACACTCGAGGAGCAATAAATATATCCGCCTTTATTCTTTCTTTAATTACTTGATCTTTGGACAACCATTCATTGATAAACTTGATGTTGTATTCTTTAACATCCTCAGCACTTGGCATAACAAAAGTATTTTTAGGATCTGGGACATTGTGAATAATAACCTTACCATTAAAATTCTTTCCTAAGAGTTTTTTTACTGTCTTCCATGAAATACTTTCACTTCTAGGCCAATAATATACTGTCACTTCTTTGTTTTTTAGATTCTTTAACTTCTTTTCTGGTTTAGTAAAAAATTGAGCATAAGTGGAGTCTAAACCAAAGCTTAAGTATTTCTTATGTTGAAACAGAGAGAAAGAGAGAATTTTAACATCATATTTTAAAAGTCTAAGAGCTCTTACAAATCCGCCAGTTACTTCTGAATCATACATTGGCATCCAGATAACATTCTTACACTCCAATTGTTCAATGAATTCTTCACTTGGAAATATTTGAGCAAAAAATACGCAATCATATTCTTTACCATTTACATCATTAGGTTCTATCTTTTTTCCATTGTCCCATGAATCATCCCAATATTCATCGACAATATAATTCTTTTTAAGAATGTCTTTTAAGAATTCGAATGCTAGCGATTTTTTATGAAATGAATGATCAATAAAGGCAACTCTTTTCATTATAATATCTCCTTTAAAATATTCATGAAGCTCTCAGAAAAGGCTTTTTCACTATAATATTTTTGAATATAGTTAAAGGCTTTCTTACTTGTTTGTTCATACCACTTAGTATCATGATTTAAGAAATCCGACATAGCTTTTTCAATATCATGTTTCTCGTGTGATTTAAAAATATAACCAAACTTACTTACATCCATATTAGCTTCTTTACTAACAAGTGGGATCAAACCATTGTTCATTGGATCAATGACATCACCAGGAATACCAGCAGAAAGAACGGGTTTGATAACAGCACCACACTGAACAACAATTCTCTTAAGGTAATCTTCTGATGATTTATCAACCCATCCTTCTAAAATAACATTTTTCCGAGTTAAATATCTTCTGAACGCATTATATAAATCCATTTCTTTCGTGAATTTACCGGCTATATGCAAATACCAATCATTATGTTGATCAAAAATTTCTAATAATTGATCTAAACCACTCATTACAAATCCAGTTCCAGATTGAAAATAGAAATGATATTTAGCTTTGTCCCAATCTTTATTTTTTGGAAAGAATGAAAGATCCTCGTAAATGACACTTTTAATAATATATGGTTTCTTTTTAAAATACTTTTTATAACTATCTGCTGTGAATTTATTGCCAAGTACAATTAATCCATCGACATTAGCTAAAAATGAGTGATCTTCGGTACTAATTCTTACTGGTTTTAAAGTTATCCCCCAATGTTTTTTTATATGTTCAAGTTGATTTAACTCTTGCGAATTCTGGAAAGAAGCTTCCATTCCCGTTGCAAAGTAAATATATTTTGAATGGTTATTCTTATGCCTTACCAAATACTCAAAAGCATTTCCTAAACCAAATATAACATCGTACTTTTTTGAAACTATTCTTTTAGCGGCTTCAACATCAGAGAAATCTATAACATCGACATTGAACCTCATTCTTTTAAAAGCTTTAGCCATAATTTGAACCTTTATACGGTTAGTATGGGAATAATAATCAGCTTTTGAATACCTATTAAAAGGATTAGTTATATAGACAAGAAGAACATTTTTAGAAAACTTAGTTTTATATTGATTTCGGACAATGTTTGGTAGAACAAATCTCTTGTATTGTTTTAAAACATTTTTAATATTTTGAGGAATAACTGGCATTCTATTTAATACTAAGTTAGTCTATTTTGTCACTCCACTGGAAAGTTGGTTCAATAACTCCCCTTCTACCATGACTTAAAGCATATGAAGGATATTTCTCACCTGCAACTACTTCAAAACTTACAGATTCCTCAGGAGTCGCAAGTAATTCTAATTTAGGAATAGCAGCACTAACTTTTACATAATAAAAACCTGGTCGTAATATTCTATCTCTGTTAATTGAAATATATTTAGTATAAATCCCTTCTTTTTTAGTATTCTCTACTGTCAAAT
>DASZTI010000086.1:0-2551 GCA_035548215.1 Candidatus Dojkabacteria bacterium | reverse complement strand
TAAGAAGTATGGAAGTATTAAAGGGACTCAAATGTCGTTAAAAAGAATTCAAAGATGTAATGTTCATACACCAATGGGAACATATGACCCTGTGAAATGATTAATTGCTAAATTTCTCTGAAATTAGGAGCAAATTTCTTGTTTTTCATGTATAATCCTGTAGATTAAATAACTATATACAATGTATCGATTATGTTTGGATTTTTAGGAACAATTTGGAACACAATTCTCTTCTATCCATTCTTAAATACTTTGGTAATTCTTTACCATATTTTAGGGAATAATTTGGGATGGGCTGTTATTGTTTTAGCTGTTGCAATCAGATTGGCATTAATCCCTAGTGGTAAGAGCCAATTAGAGATGACTCAAAAAATGACCGCAATTAAACCTCAATTAGATAAAGTTCAAAAACAATATGCAAATAACCAAGAGAAATTAGTCGAGGCACAAATGAGAATATATAAGGAAAGTGGATATAACCCACTTGGATGTGTTAGCTCCCTTATCCCACAACTTCTCATCCTCTATGTCATGATTGAAGTTATAAATGTTGTAACAAGAAATTCATTTAGTGGAATATATGAACCAGTAAAACAGTGGATCTTTGGTAATGTTGCAATTTCAGATATCAGACTTGATACAACTTTCTATTTCATTGATTTATCCAAAACCGCCACCAGCCTTGGCTATACCCTTGCCGGTCTACCTTACTATGCCCTAGCTCTTCTCGTTGGATTAACTCAGTACCTCTCAACTGTCTTCTTACAGAAATTCCAACAAGGAAACACGACAATCACTAAGAAGAATAGAAAACCTGGTGAGGCAATGGATCCAATGGAAATGCAAACTCAAATGCTTGGTTCGATGAATATTATCTTCCCTATTATGACCGCCTTCATCTCAATCTCAGCTCCTGCTGTTTTAGGTGTTTATTGGTTTGTCCAATCATTAATGTTAGTCGCTCAATATTTCATTTTAGATTGGAACAAGAGTAAAGAAATAATTCTTTCATACTTTAAACGGAATTAAATTATATTTTTAAATATATTATGGACAAAAATAAAGTTTTAGAGATAGTAAAAGCAGAAACAGACAAAATGCTTTCACTTATTGGGGTTACACCAGAGATGACTTTTGATCAAACAGAAGAGAATGGTGTTATTGTTACAACCGTTTCAATCTTAGGTGATGATATGGGTTTTATGATTGGAAATCATGGAAGACATCTTGCTTCATTACAATTTGTTCTTTCAAACATCGTTAGAAGTAAAGTAAAAGCAGAGGAACCAGATACCATGACAGCCGTTATTATTGATATCGGTGGATACAAGCAGCAAAGAATTGAAAAGATAGAAAAGCTTGCTATGCAAAAAGCTGACGACGCAAGAATCTTGGGTGAACCAGTCGATCTTCTTCCAATGTCTCCTTATGATAGAAGAATTGTTCATAATGTTTTAGGAAAGTTTGATGACATTAAGACTGAGAGTCAGGGTGAGGACAGAGACAGATATGTAAGAATCATTCCTTTAACAGAAAATGAATTAGGAGTAGCCGCACCTAACACCGAGCACATAGAAGAAATCGAAGAGTAAGCTTTTATTTCTAAAACACAACGACATTTTCCATGGTATTATTGGGTATGAAGAAATTATTTTCTAAATATTCAAATTATTTTTACATTGTCCCTTGGTCAATCATTTTCATCGGTTCTATTTTTGCAATTTCTCAAAATATTGGGCGAGGTATTGTTGTTATTTGCATTCTTCTCGCATGGCTGTTAATTGCTTTAAAGTATAAATTTTCATTAGAAATCTTTTTTTACACACTGTTAATATCTTCCTTGAACATAACAATTACATTCTCAAATTTTGGAGAGTGTTTTGTTAAAGGTGTTTATGTTAATTATCTCTGCCCTACTGTTCATATATTAGACATTGTAATGGTTTTAAACCTACTTCTGTTTTTTGCATTGGAAGTAATAAAGATAAAAAGAATATCTGAAGCATTTAAATCATTTAAGATACTAATTCCTTTTTATATTTACTCTGTAGTTCATATTATTATTCATTCAGACCTTGTTAGTATAATTTCAATGTTAAGATTAAACTTATACCTTTCATTAATTCCTCCTTTTGTTCTTGTCATTAAAACTTTTGTAAACGAAAAGAAGGTTAATAAGAAATATTTTAAAAACTTTGTTTATCTTGTTAGTATTCTTCTTATTCAATTAATAATTGGAATATTTCAATTTACTAAAGGTAGGGATATTGGATTACAACTCTTAGGAGAATCTAATCTTCTTTCAGGCACTATTAATACAAGTTTTATGTCAAATTCCTTAGGACTATTTCTTAGAAGTTATGGAACATTCCCACATCCAAACATTTTGGGTGGGTTTGCATTATTAATCGGAATCCTTGGATATATTTTCTTTTTTGAGAAAAAGAAATCATACTACTTCATTCTCTTACTTGTTTCGGGTTTAATAATCGCATTAACATTTTCTAGGACTGCAATTGTTTTGTATGCGGTTCTTTTAGTATTTTCAGTG
>DASZTI010000085.1:0-3121 GCA_035548215.1 Candidatus Dojkabacteria bacterium | reverse complement strand
AGCGGTTTTTGAATTTGAGAACCCGTTGGCAAGAAACATTATAGCTTCAACACTTTTCTTGCTAATTCACATCCCTGGTTGGATTCTTTACTCACCTAATTTGCCAATCTACTACCCATTATCCTTATTCATCCTTTCATTGATTCTTGGATACCTAGTACAACGACACAAATCACTAATTCCTTCAGTTGTAGTTCATAGTATGAATAACATATTTTCATCAATACTTTGGAGATAAAATGAAAACTGCCTTAAAAAATATTTTCATATTTCTAATCGTCATAGTTTTAGTTTTAATCTCTTATTTTGTTGTAAATAAAATTCTTCTAAGTCAGAAGGCATCAAACACAAATCAGAATAATTCATCAAATAATAATGACACTCAAACACAAAAACCTTACAAACTTTGCATTTCTGGTTATTACCCTGCAAATTATCCAGATTACACATCGACAGATATTCAGAATTATTTTGACGATGTAAATACAAGTTCCCAGATTTATGGCATTCATACAAATTATGAAAGCTTACAACTCATAACCCTTTCAACTGCATATCTTGATTCTAATGTAAGCATAAACCTTGTTATTGGAACAAAAGATAATATTTGGAAAGGGAAAGAGAATGATATTGTTAACAAACTTTCAACAGAACTCGACAAACATAATCAGATTAGGTATGTCGGAATCGGCAATGAGATAAACAATAGCTTTAAACAAAACTCACAAACATACTTGGATTTTTTAAATGCATATAAAAAAATTTATACCCAATTAAAAACAAAATACCCAACACTTAAAATCTATACGGTTTTTCAATACGAACTTTTACTGGGCAAGGGCTATTTAACAGGGAAAGTGACAAACAAATCACAAGTTTCAATGGTTGATGATTTTAAGAATTACTCCGATTTAGTAGGCTTAACAACCTACCCTTTCTTTGATTATAAAAATCCTAAAGACATTCCTACAACATATTTCCAACCTTTAGAGAAATACAAAAAAGACATTCTCATAACCGAAACTGGCTGGCCATCAAAGGCATTAGATAACAATCAAACTATATTCAATGCTTCAGAAGACATTCAATTAACCTATCTTAATAAGTTAATTACAATTGCACAAAAGGATAAAAACATCGAAAGTCTTTGCTGGTTAGGTGTTAATGATCTTAACAATTGGATTAAGGGTAATAATAATCTAAGGATTTTTAACAATCTTGGGCTAAAAGATGAAAAAGGAGTCGAAAAAGAAGTCTGGAAAGAATGGAATAAATAAACGGAGAGAACAGGATTCGAACCTGTGATCCATTTTCATGGATAGTACTTTTCGAGAGTACCCCATTCGACCACTCTGGCACCTCTCCAGAAACTATATCTTTTCTAAAGGAATATACTCACCGTAAGTTTGTTTCTCTAACCACGATTGCTTTCTAATATCTTTATATACAAGCTTGTCTTGTAAGAGAATAAATAGAACTTTTAATTCCTTTTCGGTTACAAATAAAAGCAGCCTAGAAGGAGTCTTAAGCTTTGTATCAACAACCATTAAATATTCATTCTCCTTCTTTGCAAACCAAAAGGATCCAAGCATAAACCATTCATAAAGCTTACCCATTGAATCAATACCTCTAGCAGTAACCTCGTGGGTTACCTTGTATGGAGGTGTAGTACCTGCAATATAGATAAAAAACATTAAAGCAATAACTGAGGCCATCAAACCATATTGAGCAACCACAGCGAGGTATACAGTGAAGAGAAGACAAACACCTAAAATGATGAAGAATGTTTTTTCATTAAATGGAAGTTTAAATCTAACTGGAGCATCCCATGAGTACAACTTAATATTTTGAACAACTTTCTTCTCTCTACCTTCCTCTACCATTCCAATTTCATCTTTGGTTAAAACAACTTCTTTATTTAAAACTTTTCTTCTTCTAATTTCTTTTTGCTGTTTTACAGCAAGATCTTTTAATTTACCAATTTCTTCTTCTTTCTTTCTTAATTCTTTCTCTCCAGAAAGAACAGTCATCAATCCTTTAATCTCTTTTGAAAAAGACTTCTCCTCGGTTTCTCGAACTAAACTTTTAGCTTTATTTTTGTTGTTTCTTTTTACAGTTTTCTTGGTTGTTTTCATACGGTTATCATATAATATTAATTAAAAGAAGTACAATAAAGGTTAATATAGAGCCAAAAGGAAAGAGTAAGAGATTAAATATATTTAAAAGTATTCCAATTATCAAAGCCAACCCAGTTATTAAACCCCACCTTAGCGAAAAGCTATAATTAGGGAATTCTCTCCAACCAAATGCCAAAAATTTCTGAATTAAGTAGATAACCAAGGATATAAAAGCCTGGGTGATGAGAAAGAGAAGTAAAAGCGTGATACAAACATTATACCAATTAACAGAATCATTCTCTGACAAAGGTAAAAACGAGGTTAGCGTAGATAAATAATACAGTAATATTACACTAAGAAATAGCAAAAAGAATTGTGACAACAAGTATTTCATAAATAAATTGCTAGAAGTCTTTAGGATTTAATTTCTATTGCCTAAAGTAAGACTATTAAATTTTCAAAATTAAGATATGAACATTCTCATTATAGAGGATTTTAAAAATACTGGCCAAATTATTAAAGGAATATTAGATGCAAACAAATATATTACACAAGTAATTGATTCAACAAACTATCAACTAATATTAAAACAATCAAGATATAGCCTAATAATTCTGGACTTACACACAAAGACGACAAGTGAAAATAGTTTGGAAATATTAAGAGACATCAAAAGCAAATATCCCAATATTTTCTTAATTGGTATTTCTTCTAAAGCAACATGGAATGAAAAAGTAGAGTTTTTAAACTCTGGTGCAGACGATGTCATCGATTACCCCTTCCCTATCCAAGAACTAATTGCCAGAATAGATTCATTAAAAAGGAGACCAAAAAACATATCTTCCAAGCATTTAAAACTTAATGATTTAGAGATTGATACTGAACTTAAAACCGTGACCATAAGAAATAAAGATATTCCATTAAGAAAGAAGGAGTATTCACTTCTAGAATATCTTGTGAGAAATAAAAACAGAATTGTAAGCAGAATGGAGTTACTTGATCAC
>DASZTI010000084.1:0-2152 GCA_035548215.1 Candidatus Dojkabacteria bacterium | reverse complement strand
AGGAGCATAATAATGCAAACCATGAGCAATAAGATCATCTGCTTTAATTTTATAAATATAAGGAAGATGCCTTACTGGTGCATCGATATTCTGACCTTCAACCATCATATATAAGAATCTATCAGTTCTCATAATATCATTAACTCTATCCACAGCCCTTAATATATCCTGATTAAAATAACGAATAATTTGAAAAGCTAATGATTTATCTTTTCTTTCTATTGCTTGATCTATGAGTTTGATAACAGATTTGTCATCGTCACCATCAAACAGCTTTGTTATCATATCATCTAATAATCTTCTTCCCCCAACTAAAGCCTGAATATCCCTATGAGGAGAATAATGTACTAATTTAGAAAGGCTATGCTTTATAAGTTTCGAAAAATGGATGAATCTTTCATGAAATAATTCTTCAGGTATTTCTTTATAATAAGGATGAATTTGATCCAGAAAGAATAAAAAATTCTTATGAAGTAACTCTGGTTTTTCTGTACGGTACATAACCATTGAAAAATCTTCCGATTTTTCTTCCGAAAACAAAACAAGTGTTTGTAGAAAAGACTCGTAATAAAAGAGCTTTTCGGTAAGAGTGGTTCGAAACTTTAGTAAATCGAATTCTGTTTCCGATGATATTTCGATAAGTTTTTCTACTTTTTCTAGAAAATATTCAGTTATGTTCTGAAGGTTGGTTATATAGTAGTACCACTCACGACAAAATGAAGGTAATGCTTTTACTTGCTTTCGAGTGATTGGAAGATAAGAATCCAATATAGAATCAGTATAATTAGAGTTTGAAGTTGTCATTAAGAGCCATTTCGCAACAGTTCTTTTCATCGGCATATTAACTTCATTTCTAATCTTTCTAAGTAACTTCGTATATTTAATAACATCTTCAACAGAAGTCTCATTACTCGAAATAGGAATTTGCAACTCTTCTGGCAAGCGTTTTAAAAGTACTAATTTAGCAGCTGAAGATGTCACACTATCCATTACCATTATTAAATAACCATAAAAGTCCAATTCACTAGCAGGAACAGTTTTACCGTCAACAAGTTTAGTTTTAGCAAATCTCTCTTGATAAGTGTCCATTTTATCTGCATCATAAAGAAGTTGACTGACGATGTGTTGAGGATCACTCCAGCGTAATTTAGGTTTATTATGATTTCCTATAGCAACAAAAATACTCTCTTTTTGAACCTCACTTATTCGCTTATCCATTCGAAGGGATGATAATACTTGTTCACCATCGCTTTTTGTACGATCAAGGTCATGAATCAAAATTGCAATTCTAGCAAGATCGAATAACTCAGAAGAAACATCTTTGTTTGTATCATTATCTTGTATAAACTTGAGATTCTTTAAACATGATTCAATGTGATGCCACGAGTGATTCCATTCTGCACTAGTATACAAAGGTTTTACTTGTTCTGTGAGCTCTATTATTAAATCTGCTACTTGAGATTTACTTTTTGAATTGGCCATATATAGATATTAGATCATTAATATCATCTGTACAATAGATAAACTAAGCCCATATGAAATTGATTCATGAAAAGATGGTGAACAGCAAAAGCTTAGATAACAAATTTGCTTGTGTTAAAAATAATCCTTCTTTATACTAGTGAGATATTATTATTTAAATTGTTAATAATATTACTATGTTGAATTTAAGTTCAATAATGATAGGAACCTCCCAACCTAAAGTTTTAGTAAAGTTCTATGAGAAAGTCATAGGTAAAAAGCCTGATATGGCAGATGACAATTACACTGGTTGGGTAGTAGGTAAAACTTTCATAAGCATATCACCACACTCACAAGTAAATGGTATGGCAAAAGAACCAGCGAGAATAATGTTTAACTTTGAATCAAAAGAAGTTAAAGAGGAATATGAAAGAATAAAGAAAATAGGTGCAAAGGTTGTTCAAGAATTATATGAAATAGAAGGCATGTGGATCGCAACATTCGCAGATCCTGATGGTAATTATTTTCAACTAATGACAGCTTGGGAAGAAGACAAGTAGAATAATTCTAAAACAAACCCAACAAAGAAAGTTATAAGACTTTTTTAAAAAGCCTTTTTGTTTGACTTTTTAAAAAAGAACTTCTACGATAGAAAAGATAAATTAAAACTCACTAAAAATGCGTAATCTAT
>DASZTI010000083.1:0-1729 GCA_035548215.1 Candidatus Dojkabacteria bacterium | reverse complement strand
ATGAAATAGTTACTTGTTTTTTAGGTATAACATTTTTAATATGAACCCAAGAGATCTAGATCCCCAAAGGTTAGTAGAAAGTCAGGCTTTAACTAAGCAGAATGGTTGTACAATCTTTGCTTTAACTGGTGCGATTGCTGTTTTAGAATCTGAGTTAACAGAAGAAGACCTATCTCGAACAATGAAATCAATTATATCTGTTCCAGTAGAAGAAACTCCTTTATATCCGATTGCCAAAGAAAAGAATCTTCCTGCACCATTATTAGTTGACTCTGGTAGCGTAACTGCAATTAAATGGATCAAGGAAGGGGAAGGTCGTGCACTTATGAATTATTTAAATGACAAATTTAGCAGACTAAAGTTAGATGTGTCTATAGATTTTTTACTACGTGGGAATTTCTCACCTGAGAATATTTTAGATATCGTAAAAAATGGAGGAGTAGTACTTCTTCCATGTTCTATTTTTGAAAATAAGACTTTCTATGCAAATCATCACATTGCCTTGGCGATGGTTGATGGGGATTTATGCTATATAGATGTAAATGAACCTTTAACGCGAGTAGAAAGTTCCTTGATTAAAGAAATGTTAGCAAACAGCGAGATTAAAGTTCCATATGCGTTAGGGAAAGATACTGAAATTTCTGTAAATACAGATCCAATTATTTATTTAACAAAAAAATCCAACTAGATTTTCTTGCCAGCTAAGTATTGTTTAACATCCATTACTGTTTTGCCTTCGGGCTGAAGTTTCAAAAACTCAATAGACTTTTCTTTTGTTCCAACTATTAATCGATTCTCACTTACTTTGATCTCTCCTGGTTTTAAAACAATATCTTCAACAACTTTTGCTTCAAAGATCTTTACGCGTATGTTGTTTAACATACACCATACAACTGGCCATGGTATAAAAGCTCTAACCATTCTTTCAATATATTGTGCATCCATAGTTTCAAAGTTGATTTGAGCTTGTTCTTTAGCTATTTCTCTTTCATAGCAGTATGTTGCTTGAGCTTCATCTTGTTCTTTAGCTTTAATTTCTCCTTTGCACCATTGTTCTAGAACATCTGGCAGAACTTCTGATCCTTTTTTTACCAATCTTTCGCGTAAGGTTTGATTAGTATCTGTATCAAAGATCTCTTCTTCATATTCTTTAAGTATTGGTCCTGCATCTAATTTTTGTACCATTTGTACAATGCTAATACCTGTTATTTTCTCCCCTTTTAATATTGCCATTTGAATTGGAACTGCTCCTCGATATTTAGGCAACAATGAGAAGTGGATATTTATGCTTTTATACTTTGGATATTCTAAGAAGAATTCTGGTACTATTTCCCCAAAAGCAATACAAACAATGAGTTCTGGTTTAAAAAGATCCAATGCCTCTTGGTATTTTTCTTTTAATTTTTCTGTATGAAAGACAGGGATATTGTTTTCTAGTCCAAATTTCTTAACATCGCTTGGAGTTAATTCCTGCTTTCTTCCTACTGGTTTGTCTGGTTGAGTTATAATTCCAATAATTTCAAATCTTGAATCATTAAAAAGAGATTTTAATGTTTCTAATGACTGCCATCCTGTTCCTAAAAAGAGTGTTTTTATTTTCATAGGATTAATTATATCAAAAGTTTGTTAGTAAAAGTTTACTTGTAGCATATATATATGATCGTAGTATAATAATCAATTGCCCCAGATTAAGATTTGTTACTAAATAAATGAAGTCTAATTGGTCGTG
>DASZTI010000082.1:0-2515 GCA_035548215.1 Candidatus Dojkabacteria bacterium | reverse complement strand
ATCTGTGTATATTCGCCTCTTTTTACTGTCATAAAGCCTTGTGTGGCTTTTCGACCAAAGCCAGTCATTGCAACCCCATTGGAAACGAACACTCTAAAATCTTCCTTGGTTGGAATGAATTCTTGAAGGATATATTCCTTTAAATCCTTTTCTTTCAAGTTTTCTTGTTGAAAGTCTTCTACATTATTTAATAAATATACATTCTTTTTGATGAGTTCTTTATCATTAATTATTCTTAAATCATTTTCACCAGCATATTGTTTGATGATTTTAGGGTAGGTGAAGGTGTTATGTTTCATAATCTCTTCTGGATTGGCCCTATAGAATGTGTCGGCGATTTCAATGTTATGTGCAATACACAGTGAGTAAATGTATATTTTGTCGTAATAGGCTATGTATTTTATGGCTTCACCATTTTGCATAAGAATCTTTTTTGTTGAGTTGTTTGCATTGTATTGATCAATATAGTCAACGATGATTCTTTTGGTTTCATACTCTAATGGGTACCAAAGTGAGTGACCTCTGAATAATATTCTGTCAAAATCTGTGATATTTTTTTCGTTAACAGTAATATTTAGCTTGTTGTCGCTAAATTCTAGAGCAATATCTTTAAAAAACACTACCTCAAATGTGTCTCCGTTCTTTTCGATCTCTTCTGAGAGTCGTTGAATAACATAGGTATATTTATTTGAAGTTTCTTTTCTCTGTTCTTTTTCGACTATCAAATATTTTATGTTCATATGATTTTCAGTTATTTAAATTACTAATTATACCTTAACAATCTCTGTAATGTATCCTAAATTTCTATATCCTTCTAATGTTTGGGAAACTTTTTCATCAACAGTTGATCCCAGAAGGAGCAAGTCAATTTGGCTAAAGCCACTACCATTGTCTAAATACTCCTGAATGTTTGGATAGCTAACAACGATGGTTGAGAGAAGTTTATTAACTTTAAGAGCCTCTAGCGCCCTCCAGGTTTCAACATTCTCATTGATCAGTTCATTATTAATATATAGATGTCCTTCATTATATATTCCAGTGTAATCATTTTCAGTTTTAGCAATCTTTTGAGTTAAATATGTTTGCAAAGAGGGGAGATCTAAACCGATTGAAACAATTCTCTTTGTTCTTCCATACTGAGCTAATACTTTGTTAAGAACTCGCTCTCCAATTTCAGGGTATTGTTTACCAATTACTGGATATACATTTAAATACATTTCTGGTTTTGTGTTACATTCAATAATTGAACCATTATCTTTAGTTAATGGTTTTGAAATATCTTGGCAGATTAAATCAACTCCCAAACCATATGACCTAAAACTTTTAGCAACTGATTCCGCTATATATTTAATTTGAGGATGTACTTTGTCTGTAAAATCTTCAGTAATACCACCCTTACTCATGCTTGCCACCTTTCTCACAAAGATCTTTTCATCTTTTTTAGGAACAGAATTTTCTGTTAAGCCTTGCTCTTCTAAGAATGTGTGGAATTGTTCATCAAACTCAATTGGTTTTAGTGTGTGAGTTCTTCTTTTAATATCTCTTCTTGGGTCTTTATTGATTTCTTCAACTAATTCTTTAATAGTTTTTGTCCCATCGCCAACTACAAATGCAGGGATTCTCTTAGTTGCAACCATAAGTTCACCTCCGATAACCATTAAACGATAATCTTCACCTGTTACTTGTTCTTGAATGATGATTTTATTTTGATATTTGTGAAGAGTGGCTTTACTATCAATCATATTTTTTGCAAAATCATATGCTTTGTAAGCTTTTTCTAAGGTATCAATCTTTGTCACAACACCATTACCACTAGTAAAGCCAACAGGCTTCATAACTACAGGCTTCTGATATCTGTTGAATATCTCTTCTAAAGCTTCTCGTGAAGGAATGATTTCCCATTTAGCGGTTGGAATTTTTAATCGGTCTAAAATTGTATTAGTTAATGTCTTATCTCGTTGGGTTTGAAAACCTAAATATGAATCTTGAGCAGAAGCAATTCCATTAAACACTTCAGATTCTTTCCCAGCACCGTAAACATAATATCGATTGAATTTCACTCCATCATATTCGTTAGCAAAGCCTTGCTCAATATAGTATTGAGTTAATTCTAATTTCATTTTAATTGCTGCTTCAACAAGCGTTATGCCGCTCATAGTACCAATTTCTTCAAAAAGAACCTTCTCAAAAATGTATTGGCTGGTAAGTTCTTGTGACCATTCTCCTTTAGCGTGATTGTTTAGTCCAAGTGCAGCTTCTTTCCAGAAATGTGGTAATTCGGAAACAATTGTTATGGTATTTCCTTCAACAGAATAGTCCTCTAAGAAAATAGGGTGGAGTGCTTTAACTTCGTCAATTACAGATGTGATTGGGGTTGAATCAGTTGTGATTTTTATTAATGTTTTCTCCCTTTGATTGTTAATACCTTGTAATACTTGGATATTCATTTAGTCTTGAGCAGTTAATTTATATTATATTTTACTTTGTTTTTAGATATTTATCACGAATATATTCC
>DASZTI010000081.1:0-1940 GCA_035548215.1 Candidatus Dojkabacteria bacterium | reverse complement strand
AGGGGATCAATCTACATATCGTTTAATCATAAAGTACTTTAGTTATGTAGAGGACTTACTTAATAAACAAGGGTTACTTAATGATAATTCTAAGAACATTATTAAAACAACCATTGAAGATGTCTCATTTATGCATAATTGCTCTAGTGCTGATTGTTTAAAGAACAATCCAGAAGTGTTATTAGATTTCTTTAAAAATGCTGGGGCGATTAATAACTTAAGCGATAACAGTTCTCTGTTAGTGACTGAAGGAATATTTAGTGACAACAACCAATTGTATGTAGGTCCAATTTATAAAAGTGTCGGCATGAATATTGATGTTATCAAAGGAGAAGTACTTGGAGTTTCTTTGTTTGGTAACTTTAATAGTGGGTATGATTATGCTGTTAGACCTCAGCCAAGAGGTAGCATGAGAATTCCTGTTTTGATGTATCACAACATTTCTCCAGTTCCTACCTCAGGATCTTCCTCATATAGAGGATTATTTGTCTCTCCTTCAATGTTTGAACAGCAAATGGCTTATCTTAAATTAAAAGGATATAAGACTATAACTGCAAGCGAATTTTTTGATGATCTTAAAGCGGGGAAAAATCCTAAGAATAAAACAGTTATGATTACTTTTGATGATGGAACGAGGCCTCAATATACTGTAGCTTATCCGATTCTTAAAAAGTATGGACTTAAAGCGGTCTATTTTATTATTGCCGATCGGTTACTAATTTCCCCTTCTGAACTTAAAAAGATGTCTAACAATGGTATGGATATTGAATCACATTCATCTACGCATCCCAATTTGAGTAAAATAGGGGATGTTAATAGACTAAGATATGAGTTATCTCACAGTAAAATCAAATTAGAGAGTATTACTGGCAAGAAGATTGTTTCAATTGCATATCCGGGGTGTGTGGGCGGTTCTAGAGTTTTCAATCTTCTAGGTACTTATGGGTATAAGTTAGCTTTTTCATGTGGGACCACAATTGATCATTACTATTCGTGGAGACCTAATCTTTCTAGGGTACATGTGTTTAGTGACATGTACAGATTCAAGAAGGCACTTTCTTGGGGATTATAAATATCTGCCCCCTAGTATTTACCAAAAGGCTTTCCAAAGTTATAATAGCTTAATCAATTGATTTTAAATCATATGTTATATATTAGAAATCTGGACCATTATTTAGGCGTAGATGTCGAGCCTGTTGCACATTATGAAGGAGCACCAGTAATTGCTCTTGGAGTTATTATTACAGAAAGAAACGGTCAATATTTTACCAGACTTATAGGCGATGAGAACCTTGTCTTATTTATACCCGATGATAGTCTTGATATTGCTAAAGTATTCTCTGATTATTATTTTATTGATGTTAACTATAAAGTTCATAATGAGATCAAATTAAACCCATATCGTTATGAGAATAATATCCCCATGAACAAGGATGAAAAGATCGCTTATGGACTTTTAGTACAATATAATTCTGATAATGAAAAATGGTCCTCAAGTATAGTTGGCGACCAAGCTCTAGTTACAAATATTTCGTTTGACTGTTTTGAAGAGGCTCAACAAAAGTTTAAAAAATATCTTCCCCGTTAGAAACTTTCAATAATATATTTTCTTTCTATAAACTCTCTTTGATTGTTTTTAAATAACTCGTATATTTCAATCTCATTGTGATACTTTGGATTTATTTCAAGCATTTCCTCTGGAGTTACCCATCTATTTTCTCCATCGTTTGTGTTTGTCAAAGTTCCTTTAGGATTAAATGCTTTAACAATATTAAAGTATTTATCTTCCAATATATCTCCATTGTTGTTGTATACCATTTCATGTAATACAAATAGGTGTTCATATTCTGCATCTAATCCTGTTTCTTCCTTGGTTTCCCTTGCAGCTGCTTCAAGAACAGTTTCTCCAAATTTAATTTTTCCTGTAAAGAAACCATAAT
>DASZTI010000080.1:0-3305 GCA_035548215.1 Candidatus Dojkabacteria bacterium | reverse complement strand
AGTCGTATTCCTGTTGATAAACAGATTATTATTATCCCAGTTGTAAATGTTGATGGCTTTCTTGCAAAAAGCAGATTCAATGCAAACCACGTAGACTTAAATAGAAACTCAGATACGAATGACTGGGAACATGATTCATATATTGGGGCAACAAAGGTAAATGGTGGTGGTGGTCCAACACCCGGTTCAGAATCAGAAACGCAAACACTTGCGGAAATTATGACTACTGATAGACCATATATGACTGTTTCATATCATAGTGCTGCAGCATATGTCATATCAAACGGAAAGAATCTAAGTGGTTATCGAGCAAAAGTTTATGCTGGTATGATTGGTTACAGATATATTCCTTATGAATCTTCTGCAACAGAGGGTTTTAACTATAAAATAACTGGTGATTTCACTGTTTGGGCAAATGAGCATACCCTTAACGCGTTTACTGTTGAATTAAGAACAAAGACTGATGATGAATATTCACGACATATGTCTGCTATATGGTATTTGATAAATATTTAAAGTGTCTTTGTAATAGTTTCCAAATATTCTTTTCTTTTTCTTATATATTCATCAAATTTTATTTTTCTACCTGTTTTTTCATTAAAGAATTTCATCCATCTTTTAATGAAAAGTCTCTTAGCGATATCATAAAGAATTGAATCATAAATATTTATACTTTCAAGTAAAACTAAAGTTTCAGGTTTTAGAGGGTATGACTCAGATGGGAAATTACTCACCATTTTATGAATTTCTATCTCAGGAAAAACCACACCAAGTTTTGATGATAACAATATCATTGATTCGGGATGTAACATATTTAAACCAAAGAAATCTAATCTTAAAAGCTTTTGAATTATTTTTAAGGTAATCCAATACTTAGGACGATTAATGGTATTTAATAATCGGTCATCCTGATCAAAAAAATAATTTTTATTTTTAGTAAGATGAAGTATTTCTTCCGAAGGGTCGAAATCTGAAAGAAGATATTTTGTTTGAACATTTGAAACAAACTTTACTAGATCAGGGTTATATAATTGAGATAAAAGGTCGTTTTCATTTATTACAAAGCCCTCATCTACCCAAGCATTACCGAGTGGAAATTTCTTGATATGCTGAAGTTGAGATATTGTTCTATATATAGGGTTTCTAAACATACTAAACACAAATCTATTTCTAATGATTTTGGTATTCCACCCAAAATGACCAGTAACAAAAAGGTATTTGTCAGAATATAAGTCTCGAATTAAATTTTCTCTATTACTTTGTAGAGCTATATGATGCCAAGTCAACCACTCATTGTATTTGCTTTTATCTAACAAAGAGAAAACAGAGGTATATGTTGATGTACCAGATGTTTTAGGAATATGTAAGAAATATGTTCTAGGTATTTTATTTATCATCGCTGCCTATGATTATATCAAATATAAACATTATCAACCTACTATATAATAGCTCTTATTCTCATCAATATTTTTCCTAAATTATTTTCGCCAATTCCATTACAAACTCCCCAATAGGTATCGTTCCATGAGTTAGTTTCTTCTAAATATTTATCTTTTGTATCAATTAACTTCTTTTTAAAATCTAAATCATTTGTAAATTTTTGAAACACAAGCCCAAACATAATGTCGTATTTCTTTTCTTTCCACATAGCATTACAATATCCAGATTTGTCTTTATCCTTAATCATCTTAGCTAACTCCTTTGATTGAGTAGCTGTTAATTGAGTAAATGCCGCAATATACTTCTCTGAGAATTTAAAACTCTGATAGGCATTCTCTGTTGATGGGAATACTAAGTTATTAAAATGTATGCCATTGGGACATTTACAAAAGTTAGAAAGAAAAGAATATTTTCCAAAGAAACCTTTGATGTTACTAGCATTATGAATTGAATAATCAGGAACAGTAACCGGATCAAATTCGACATTAATATCTCTTATCATAATTAATCATAATCACAAGATTGATTGAAAACTAGTAAAAATGATTTTAGTAACTAAACATCATGATCAAGGTCAATTACTTTTTCTGCTCTTATTTTATTAAAGAGACCCTTCATTTCTGGTTCCTCTTTATACAAAGCATACATTCTTTTAATAAATAGCTTTATCATTGAGTATCGATAATGGTTTATTGGGTCAGAAGAATCTTTATCACATTGGTTTAGGAAATTAACATATGGATGATGATAGTCTTGCAAATACATATCATAAATCGCTTTTATCATCCTTTCTGATCGTTTAAAATCTCTATCTCGAATAATATATGAACTTACTTTCGTATGGACTAACTCAATATAATCACGGATATACTGCGTATCTGAAACTTGAAATAAAAAGTTGTCTGAGAGCTCTATAAAAAGAATCATAAACCCTCGATCATTAAGCTTTTCCATTAGGTCAAAGCAATGGTTTTGAATTTGAGTAATAAATTGAAGAGGAAACCCTCTTTGTATCCAGCCCGAGCATTTATCAATGACTACACTTAAAACATAATTCTTTGTGGCTTGTGCACCAAATGTAATTGTATACTGATCATTAAAGTTTTCTGATAAATCAACTAAAGTTCCTAATAACTCTTGTGTTAGACCTATCTCATCTTCTGAGACATAAGGAACAAATTCCTTTTCTAGATAATCTGTTAAAATTCCAAATTCATACTTACATTCTTTTTCAGACATTTGTCCTTTTTCAAATCTATGTCTTAAATTTTCAAGATAGTCGGGGAAATCGTTTTTTCTTATACCTTCGTAATTATTATCATCCATAAATGATTATAATATATCCTTCTCAATACTTAAACATTATAGGCTAAATCTTAAAAGTCTAATTTCGGGGTATAATAACAGTATGGAATCTTTTATGACAATAAAGGAAATAACTGAAAGATCACTTTGGGACAATTTCTTAGAAACTAATAAATTAGGTTATTTTCTTCAGACTTGGCAATGGGGAGATTTTCTACAGCAAGGTTTAAAAAAGAATATATACAGACTAGGTATATATAATATAGAAGATAAATTGGTAGGTTTATGTTTAGGATCAGAAGAAATTTCAAGATATGGTAAGTTTATATATTGTGCTCGAGGACCAATCATTAACTGGGAAAATAAGGAAATTAGACCAAAAGTTATTCATGCTATAAGAGAATATTTCAAAAATAAGGGCTATATTCTTTTAAGACTTGATCCAGCAATAAAAAAAGAGAATCTAGAGCTTCATAACGATTTTAAGTTATTGGGTTTCCAAGATGCGGTCAATTTTATACAAGTTGAAAGAGCATGGATGTTGGATTTAACCCAAAGCG
>DASZTI010000079.1:0-2426 GCA_035548215.1 Candidatus Dojkabacteria bacterium | reverse complement strand
ATTTTATACGGTGTACTTAGCAGTTCATTTTGTTTAAAAGGTATTGATGACTGCTGATATCCAATTATTATGTTTCTATTTATGCTAAATGGAAGTACAAAATAATTGAAAAGGAAGCTTCCTAAAGCGACACCAAGTATTAAGGAAGCAATATACCAATATTTAATTATTATTTGTTTGATTCCAAGAGAAGATTTTTTTTGTCTTTGAAAATTAGAATTGTATTGAGGAGTTTTTATATGTAAGTATTTCATTAAAAATAATTATATATGAAATCTTTGTTTTTAAAAGAAGACTATTATGATTCTGGAAAAGTATTTATATGAGTTAATCTATAATAACTATCCTGTCGTGCTTTTATATCTTTATACACACCAAGAATAAATTGATTCATATGATTCTTTAGGAAGAATTCTTTGTTATCAGGATTGAGTGTAAAAGCTACCTCGTCTATGACTTGAATATCCGCAACAGGTCCTCCTATTCCGATAAATGTTCTGCCTTGAATTCCATAGCTTAGAAAACTTTCCATGTAGGACAAAAGAAGACTATATTTAGGATTTAGTTTTACTCCTTTTATTGGTAAAAAAAGATTTTTAGTATTTTCGATTATCCATGCAGCTTCTCTTTCTCTCGCAACACATTTATTATAGAAATCTCTTACACGGTTATTCAAAGAAACTTTATCTAATTCACATAAAAGCGGATCTATAAATTGTTCTTGGTCTAAGAAGACGCCACAATCTTCTAGTATGGTAAACAGTGCATCTACATCATTATAAAAATAATCGGGATTACATTTTATTAAAGCAATAGGATATTCTGGATATGTTCTAATTCTAACTAATGTCTCAAACGCATCATTATCACCAAAATCAGAGCGTTCTTGCAAATAACTATTAATTAATTCTCTATCCTCAATTATTTCAAAATGAGGGTTATTCTCAAAATCTGAAGACGAATCTATTCCTAAACTTTTTCTCATGAACGATTATACTATGGGGTCGATGATTAATAAATGCTTCTTCTCCACTCTTTTACCTGAATTTGTATTTCTTTATGGCCTTCCCACTCATTTAAAGAGCTATAACCTACTAGATCCAACATATCACCAATATTTATCTTTAATATATCTTCTTCACATCCAAACATAACAGCATTCATAATTACATCCTCCTGCTTTATTTTTAGTTTAAGATGCTTACCCCCACTCATTTCAAATTTTTCAACGACTTCTACATTACTAATTTGTATCGTAGGTTTTGTATTACCATAACCAAAGGGTTTAAGTAATTGAAGAGAGTCATAAAGAGGTTCATCAATTCTTTTTAAGTCTAGGAGGAGATCTATATATAAGTCGTTGTCTAAAAGATCCAAAGAGATATTATCATTAGCATACTTTATTAATCTTTCTTGAAACTTTTCTAAATTCTCATACTTAAGACTAAAGCCCGCTGCTTGTGCATGCCCTCCATATCTTTCTAAAAGATCGCTATGCTCTTCAAGTGCATGAGTAATATTAAAACCATTAACGCTTCTTGCAGAGCCTTTAACCGTTCCATTTTCATTGTGTGTTAAAACTACGGAAGGCTTTCCACTTTGTTCAACCAATCTTCCTGCGACTAGTCCAATAACTCCTTCATGCCAATTTTCACCAACGACAAATATCATCATGTTGTTTATTTGTGATCTAACTTGTTGATGAGATAGTGTTATTAATTCTTTAGTTGTTTCTTGCCTTTGAATATTAAGATTTTGTAGTTTTGCAGCAAGTTCATTTATTTGATTTTTATCTTGCGAGACAAGTAGCCTTAGTGCATCCATCGCTGAACCAATTCTTCCAGCAGCATTGATTCTAGGACCAATTACAAAACCTAAATGATAGCTATCAAGTTCACTAGATTTTACAGCAGCCAAATCAATAATGGCTTTTAAACCTTTTCGTTTATTACTTTGCATCTGTTCTAATCCATATTTAACAAAGACTCTGTTCACACCAACAAGTGGCATCATATCAGTTACAGTAGCCAATCCTACAAGATCTAATCCCTGCGTATTTTCATTAATTTCAGATTCCATACCTGCAGTTTCTTTAATAGCTTGAATCAGTAACCAAGCCACAGTACTTCCACATATTCTTTGTTCAGGATATTCATTTTCGGGAAACATTTGATGAACAATTATATATTTAGCTTCTTTAATATCTTCTGGTGGTTGATGGTGATCAGTAATAATAAATTCTATTCCTTTTTCTTTTGTATATTTCTCAACAATGGCTCTATCTCGAATACCACAATCAACCGTTATTATTAATTGAGCACCCTTATCAATCATAGTATTAACAGAAATTTCACTTAAACCGTAACCTTCATCAACACGATCAGGAATATATGGCATAACATTTATCTTTTTTCCTAAAAACTCAG
>DASZTI010000078.1:0-1550 GCA_035548215.1 Candidatus Dojkabacteria bacterium | reverse complement strand
AAAAGGTCTACCTGTAACACCACCAACTTTCTCATTAGTTAAAAGTGGGTTTAAAAGATTCTTAACTGAACCTTTGCTAAACTTTGTATCACCATCTGTGAGAAGTAGGATAGAGCCCTTAGCTTTTTTGAAAGCTAACTTCAAAGCATATGGTTTACCATGTCGGGGGTCAACAATTTGTTTAAACTTATTACCCAATCTAAGCGCCTGAGCTGCTTTTTTACCCGCTTTTAGCGTTTCGTCATCAGGAGAAACTTGAATAAGTTCAAAATTAGCAGGAATACCAGAATATGACCTCTTAGCAATAGCTTTTATACAGTCACCAATTGTTCTGGGTTCTTTAAAACCAACGATAATAATGGAAATGAGGTCAGAATTAAGCTTCTTTTGGAGCTTCTTCTGTGGTCTCTGGTGTAGTTGTTGTTGCCTCTTCGGCTGTTGTTGTTGGAGCATTTTCAACTTCTGTTTTCTGTAATTGAGTTACAGTAACGATAGCACTATGCATTTGACTCTCATTTGGTAAAGTCATTCCCTTTGGTAATCTAATATCTGAAACAGAAATAGTTTGACCTGGGTGCTCTAACATAGAGATATCAATTTCAATAAATGGTTTAAGATCTGCTAAAGCACATCTTACATCAATTGCGTTTAATGCTTTAACCAATACGCCTAAGTTATTCTTAACTGCTGGAGATATTCCAGTAATATGGAATGGAACCGTAAATTGCATTGGCTTAGTCTCGTCAATCTGAAAGAAAGAAATATGTCTTAATTCTCCTGTTACTGGGTTAAAATCAAAATCTTTTGCAAGAACTTTAACTGCTTTACCATCATAATCTGCATCTAAAATTGTTGTAGATGTAGCATTTTTAGCAATATTTAAAGCTTCTGAGGTACTAATTTGAATATTGTATGATTCAGTCTTGTCGTTATACATTACAGCAGGTACTAATCCCTTCTTTAATGACTTGCTAGAATCACCAATAGTTTCTCTTTTTTGAAGTGTTATCTTTTCCATAAGTGAGATGAGTTTATCAAAATTCGGTTATTTTGTCTACATTAATGCATAATTTGTAGTAACTGATGTGGAAACAAGGTTAGAAGAATTTGATAAATCAAAATATAAAGCAGTGCTAATTTTTCGGTAAAGGTATATATCCGTTTAGCACATTTTTTACATCTTCAGACTTCATACCTATTTTTAATTGTTTGAGGTTCAAAAGTTCGGGTTTCTTAATATCAATATTCACATTTAATCTTAGATATCTTAAATCTTCTGGGGTTTCTCCTTCAATAGCTTGTTCAAAATGTATAGATAATCTTTTACTTAACAAAGTATCAACTGAATTATCATTTACACGATGTTTGATATCTAATTCAGAATAAACCTTAATACCCTCATCATCGAGTGAGATACCTTCCTCTGTTAATCGTTTATAAAAAACTTCATAGATTTTGCGATATCCTTCAAGAATATTGACCTTTTCCTTTAATCTTACTGAGCTATCGCCTTCAGTTTTGGATTTACTTTTCGGCTGAATTGCGTGATT
>DASZTI010000077.1:0-6204 GCA_035548215.1 Candidatus Dojkabacteria bacterium | reverse complement strand
TTCTAATGCCAATGAAGCATATGAAATGACAAAGTTAGCTTTTAAAATTAATGGTCCTGTGTATATAAGAATTACAAGGGAGTTGGAACAGAATTTTGAACTCGAAAGTGGAGGAAGTTTAATTAATACAATGATTAAATCTGGCGAAAAAGTTGCAATTGTAGGTAGCGGACCATTTTTATATAAGGGTTATGAATTATCAAAATTGTTGAATGAAAGATCTGGAATTAATGCTGCTGTATTTAATCTCTCCTATATAAAGCCATATCCAGTGGACTACATAAAAAATATATTAGAAGGTTTTGAAATAATCATTACATTAGAGGATCATCAGATCAAGGGAGGAATTGGAAGTATTATTAGTGAAATAGCTTCGGAGTTTAATCCTAGAAGAATCTTAATGTTAGGTATAAATGATCGGTTTGGAGAATGCGGAACAAAAGCTTTGTTAGATAAAGAACTGGGTATTGATATTGAGACTTCATTTGAGAAGGTTCAGACCTTTTTAAGCAAAGTTAAGACTTTGTAAGAGAGATATGGCGGTATGGACGGGACTCGAACCCGCAACCTTCTCAGTGACAGTGAGATGCTCTAACCAATTGAGCTACCACACCATATTTGCAATGAAAGTATATCAAACACTATATCCACTTGCAATCAGCTTTGATGAAATATAATATGGGAATACAATGGAACTCGATGAGGTTTTAAAACCTATTCTCTTTGTAATTGATGATAACAATCTTGATATTGTAATCTCGAGCACAAAAACGTATGTCGGAACAAATTTCATATATCTTGTTGCAGCAGGACATAAAGAAGCCTTCATTAAAGAATTAAACACACTTAAGAAGGATAAATATGTAACCATCTCAACACCACTTGTGATAAACAGGCAAAATGAAAATTTCCAAATAAATGTATTTAAAGCAGATCAAAGATATTACATTCAAGCAATTCCAATCGATACTATAAGTAACCTTATTTATGAACTAAATAACCTTGAGGAATACGCATACACTGATCAACTAACTGGAGCCTTGAACCGATATGCATATTGGGAAATGTTACTCAACCTCCTTTATGATATTGAAAGAGAAAAGAAATCTTTAGGAATGATATTTGTTGATATCGATAACCTCAAAAGAATAAACACTGAAAAAGGATATCAGGGTGGAGATTATGTCATTACAACTGTTGCTGATGTAATTAAAGACACTAAACGAAAATCAGATTTATTAGTCAGATTAGGAGGTGACGAATTCTTAGTACTAGGCAAAATGGATAAAGCCAAGGAGTTTACAATTGAAGATTTTGCTATGAGAATCCTTAAGAAAGTTAGAAAGCTCAATGACCCTTATATTTCAGTCTCAATGGGTGCATATAACTTGAAAACTTCTCATATAAAAGAACTAACAGACTCTAAAGATTGGAAAAAGGAGTGGAATAAGGTTATCGTATATCTTGATAAGCTTCTTAGAACAGCTAAAAAGTCAGGTAAAGACAGAATTTATACAAAATCAGGAGAACTACTTTGAGTGAATTTCAATTGCTCTTTGGTAAACTGCTTTTGGTTGTACACCTATAAATGTTTCAACAATTGTTCCGTCCTTTATTAACATCACTGTTGGGATGCTCATAATTCCATACTTTGCTGAAGTCTCTGGATTTTGATCTACATCCATTTTACAAACTTTTACCTGTTTATTTTCATGGCCAAGTTCTTCTATTATTGGAGCTAACATTAAACATGGCCCGCACCAAGTTGCCCAGAAATCTACTAAGACTAAGCCTTTTGCATCTAAAACTTCTTTTTGAAACGTAGAATCCATTAATACAACTTCTTCCATATCTTTAACCAATAAAAATGTTAACTAGTATTCCATTGTAATAGTTATGATCGTTGAAAACAAGATACATAACATGTCTTCTCACTTTCGTTTACACCAATAGGATAAATATTGTATAATTGCCTATAACGATGAGAGGACTACCAAAGGTTAACCTTGTTTACCGCGGGAATGCCTCTCTTTTTTATACCCAAGCTTTTCCTTGAATGTAAAAAGATCAACAATATATCCACTATATTTCTTTAAAAGTGAAGAATATCTAGAGTTAGGTGTAATGACTTTCGCTAACTTATTCTGGGTTTCTAAATATTCAACTAAACAATAGAAATCGCCATCGCCAGATACAATAATAGCCTTGTCATAGTTTTTGTACTGTATCATTGAATGAAGAACTAATTCTGCATCTACATTACCTTTGTATGTTGTTTTACCATCTTTCTCAATAGCTAAAACATTTTTGAAGATAAGTAAAAAGCCAACTTCTTGTAAATCTGCATATAATTTTGAATTACTTTCAACATAACCAATAAATAAGAAAGCTTTTTTTACACTGTATTTATTTCTTAAAAATAATCTAAACTTGCCCCAATCTAATTTCCATTTTTTTGAGATAACCCCTACATTTACATTTTGACTATCGATAAAAGCATAGACATTCTTTACTTTATTATTTTTTGGTTCTTTCATACTTTCATTATACTTCCTATTCTTATTTAATGTCGATTAACATTTTTAGCAAATATTACATCAATTTTAGGAAACTGTTGTATAATTACACATGGAAATTATTAAGTTAACAGAACAAAATTTAGAAGAATCAATTGCAAAAGCTGTTGAAGTTTTAAAAGCAGGCGGAACAGTAATCTACCCAACAGAAACCTGCTATGGAATAGGTGTTGATGCAACTAACCAAGTTGCTGTTGATAAAGTATATGACTATAAGGGATTTAGAGGACAAAAACCCTTCTCAATGGCTGTAACAAGTAAAGAAATGGCTGCAAAATATGTTGAGATAAATGATATTGCCGATAATTTATATAAAAATTATCTTCCTGGGCCTGTTACGGTCGTCTCTAATGCCAAACCTAACTCTGGAATAGCAACTGGAGTTGTCTCGCAATGGGGAAGTATTGGTATTAGGATTCCTGATCATAAGATCCCTGTCATGCTAGTAGAAAAACTTGGTAAACCAATGACTTCAACATCAGCCAATGTATCATACAAACCTGTGCCATATTCAATAGAAAGTTTCTTAAAAAATACACCTAAGAAATCTCAAAAGTATTTGGATTTGATATTGGATTATGGCGAGCTTCCTAAAAATGTTCCTTCAACGGTTCTTGACACAACAATGAACAGTCTTCAAGTGTTAAGAGAGGGTAAGATTGAATTTGAAAATGCAATTAAAAAATCTAAACTCTATAAGCAAGTCGAAACAAAAGACCCTGAAGAAACTATTTCATTTGCAAAAGAGATTGCTGATCATTTTATTACAAATCATGATAACGGAGCTTTAGTATTTGCATTAAGTGGAGAATTAGGAGCTGGAAAGACTCAATTTTCTAAAGGTGTCGGAGAGTATTTAAAAGTTGAAGATATTGTTAATTCACCAACATATACCATTATTAATGAATATAAATATAATGATAATGGAATTGATAGAGTATTAGTTCATATGGACACATGGAGAATATCTGATGTTAAAGAATTTAATAGGTCCGGACTTCAAGAATATTTGGAAAAGTCCGATATAATATTAATAGAATGGGCTGATAAGTATTTTAATGATTTAGAGCAAATGGTTAAAAGTATTGGTGGAAAAATAGTTAAGATTAATTTTGAATACCTTTCACAAACAGAAAGAAAGATATCAGTATATGAAAGCAATTAAAAAAGAAACAAAATTTGAACCAATTATTATTGGTATTGATACTAGCTGTGATGAGACATCTATTGCTGTTTCTAAAGGTCGAAAAATTCTCTCAAATATTAGAACCACTCAAATTGATCTTCATAAAAAATTCGGTGGTGTTGTTCCTGATATCTCACGAAGAGCCCACGAGGAGAATATTGAAGGAGTATATAGAGAGGCCTTGAGAAAGGCAAAAATAGAAGAAAATGATATTGAATATATTGCTGTTACATATGGACCAGGTTTAGCAATAGATTTAGAAGTCGGAATTAATTTCGCAAAAGAGTTGGCAATTAAATTAAACAAACCTTTTGTACCAGTTAACCATATGGAAGGTCACCTAACTTCTGCTCTTGCTTTAAATAGTAAGGGAAATGGTGATGTCTTAGATGTTGTTTTAGATAATATGTTTCCAGCTTTGGCACTTTTAATGTCAGGTAAACATACTGAAATTGTTTATGTTAAAAATATAGGGGATTACAAAAAACTTGGTCAAACATTAGATGATGCAGCAGGGGAGGCATTTGATAAGGTCGGAAGAATGTTAAATTTTGGATACCCAGGTGGACCTATTGTGTCCGAATTCGCTAAAAGAGGTGAGCTTGGAAAAATCTCACTTCCTATACCAATGGAGAAATCCAATGATTTAAATTTCAGTTACTCAGGATTAAAAACAGCTTGTTTGTATAAAATAAAAGAGTTACGAGAATCAAATATCCCTGAAAAAGAATGGATTTATGATTTTTGTAGAAGTTTTGTTGAGAGTATTACTAGATCAGTAGAAATAAAATTACTAAAAGCTTTAGAGCAAAATAGTGATATAAAATCAGTATTAGTTGGAGGTGGAGTGTTTAGCAGTGAATTTATTCTTAGAAGAGTCTTAAAACTAGTTAATGATTACGGATTGGATATGTTCTATCCAACAAAAGAAATTAGGAGTGATAATGGTGCCATGATATGTATTGCTGGTTATTTCAATATTATTAGAAACAATTATCTTACAGATATTAAGCAGATACAGGTACTTGAGAGAAACCCGAGGTTATCACTGTAACTGGTTTTATAACCTTGTTACTATTCATCCCATGGATCTTGTTCTTGAAATTATACTTTGTATGTTTGTTGTCTTTGTCTGGGGCATCGATTGTAAGGGCTACATCTGCTCTATACCCTGGTTTATAGTTTCTCCAGAAGAAAATTCCTAATGCTTGACCTGGTTGTTGAGGTATTTCAGTACTAGGATTGGTTTGCCCTAGTTGTATTACTTCCTGTGGTCTTCGTTTATTTTGAATGACAAGTGCTTGTCGATCAACATCATAGCTATAATTAAATAGAGAATCTCTGAATATTGGATCAGCTTCACTGTTTCCCTTTTCCAAAGTATGTTTAAGGTCTTCGGGATTTTTGATTTCACCTTTCCTATATCCTTCATACATTTGATTTAAAACACCATCTTGAGAAATATCTGTTAATATTACTTCATATATTTCTCTTAATGTAATTTCTTGATGAGCAAAATTAATACTGTCTAATTGTCTTCGTTCATCGCGAAAGTTTTTTATGTCTGTAAAGTATTGGTGTGCTAAGTCGCTTATATCTGCAGAAGGTTTTAATTTTTCAGAAGTTTGTGTATCAGTATTATCAGCAGATTTATTTAATTCTGGGTGAATAGATCCTAATTGAGTACCTATCGGGAAAAATGACATTTTATCTCCTTCTCATTAATTTATCTTCAATCTCAAGCAAACGATTATATTTAGCAAGTCGTTCACCTCTATCTGGTCCTCCAAATTTTGACTGAGTGCTTCCTGTTCCTACTACTAAATCTGCAATCATATCATCATTTGTTTCGCCTCCTCTGTGTGATACTACGGCCTTCATTCCTGCGTCCTGGGTCATTTTTATCGCTTCCAATGTCTCAGTAACTGAGCCAATTTGATTTAACTTTATTAGCACAGCATTACAAGCCTTAAGATTAATTGCTTTTTGAATTCTTTCTGTATTCGTAGTTAAAAGATCATCTCCTACGATCTGGTATTTACCTCCAACTTCTTTATTTAAATATTGCCATCCAGCCCAGTCTTCTTGATCAAATGAATCTTCAACTGAGAAGATTGGATATTTAGCAAAATTAGTCTTCTGCCATTCTAACCAATCACTTCGGTTTAGTTCTAAACCTTCCCTCTTAAGTTTATATTTCTGTGAGGCTTTATTATAGAATTCGGAAGAAGCCACATCGATTGCCAATGAGAAATCAATGTACGGTTGATATCCTGCTTTTTCAATCCCTTTTAATATTATTTCGAATGCCTCAGTGTTTGATTTAATTTCACTTGGAGCATAAGCGCCTTCAAAACCTACTGTTGAGCTATATCCTTTTTCCATTAAAACATCATGAGTCGCTGTAAATACTTCAGAAGATGCTCTGAGCATTTCCTTAAA
>DASZTI010000076.1:0-2540 GCA_035548215.1 Candidatus Dojkabacteria bacterium | reverse complement strand
GATATCGACACTAATTTTTATAGAACTTATTAATGAAATCATTAAAAGAAAGATTGGCACCTAAAATACCCTTTACTCCATACCTCACTTATCCAATTAAACGACCTATACATATAACAGAAGGCTTTATATATTCGGTTGAAGAAAGGGCACTTCACGGAAATTATTTTCATAAAGGAATTGATTTTGCGACTAAGTATGCGGAGCCAGTATATGCAGCAGCTAGTGGATATGCTATTGCTGGTTATCACCGCTTCACTCTCTTAAATAATGATTACTCACTGAAGACTTTCGAAGGAAAGCCCATGGGAAACGGTTTGGGTTATTTTGTGCAGATATACCACCCAGAAAGTATTTCTAAAGTTCCAGGAGGAAGGATTACTCAATATGGTCATCTCTCAAGAATAGATTCTAAGATTAAAGTTAAATCGCTAAAACCGGTCAAAATAAATATTATTGAAAGAATTGTAAGAGTTAATGATGCCAAAAGAGAGCATAAACTATCGACAACGCAATTAGGTGAATTGATAAGACAAAACGAGAAGCTAATAAAATCGTATCCATGGGTACAGTGGTACTATGGTTATAATTTTCAGAAAGAAATTAAGGACAAAGAAAGCTATCTTTATACACCAATGGAACTTAAGATGTTGCTAAAACAAAATGACACATATGTAACATGGGTGGAAAAGGGCGATTTAATAGGTTATGTAGGTGCCTCTGCCGTTTTTGCAGGTAAACCAAATTATAAAGAAGGTATTACAAATCCCGATATTAAAGAGCCAGAAAATACTTGGGATGAATTTCATTTGCACTTTGAAGAAGCGGTTAGGGATCCAAAAACGAATGTTAAAAGGCTACAAAGAGACCCCTTTGATTTATATAAGTCAGCTAAATGGTATTCTAAAAAGAATATAAAAAGAGATCTTTTTATTGATTAATCATTTGAACTTGCGAACTATATTTAAAAGTACTATGCTTTAAATCGTTATGATTATTGCTGATAACCTCAAAAAATTATACAAACTTGGTAAGGAAAACACCGTACACGCACTAAATGATGTCTCATTTAAGATTAAAGATAACTCAGCAGTTGCTATTATTGGTCCTTCAGGCTCAGGTAAATCCACTTTACTAAACATATTAGGCGGTTTAGATAGGGATTATACCGGTGAAATCCTTGTTGATGATAAAGATATTAAGAAATACAATTCAAACTACTATAGAAGACATGTTGTAGGAACTATATTTCAACAGTTCTATCTTATCCCTTCCTTAACGGTAGCTGAAAACATCTTGCTACCAATAACCATGGGTCACCAATTTGATACTCAGTTTTCAAAGAAGAGACTAGACAACCTGCTAGAAAGACTTGGCCTAGAAAATCGAAAAAATCACAAACCCAATGAATTGTCTGGTGGTCAGGCACAAAGAGTTGCCATCGCTAGGGCGTTAATTGCGCAACCAAAAATTGTTTTGGCAGATGAACCAACAGGAAATCTCGATTCTAAGACTGCAAATGATATTGTCCAACTCCTTTATGAATTAAATAAAGAGGAGGGGACTACCCTGATAATTGTTACACACAACCCTGAAATGTTCAGTGCCGTTGATCAGAAAATCTTTTTAAGAGATGGTAAGGTTGTAAAAAATTAGTTTATTTTTATTAAAAATGTTTAAGTACGCATTAGATTTAGTTTTAAGAAGAAAAATGAGAACATTCCTAACAAGTTTAGGAATAACTATTGCTGTATTCTTGATTAGTTTCATTATATTTGGCATGCAGGATTTAAAAGGCTTACTTGTTGCTCAATTCAGTACCCAATTTAAGCCTGATCAGGTTATTGTAAGTAAGAGTTCGGTAGCAGGAGCATTTGGAGGAGGCGTTGCAACATATGATAAGAAAGCGGTAGAAACACCTGTTATTGACGAGAAGATTGTTAAGGATATAGCTTCTCAATCATCAGTAAAAGTAATGCAGCCATACACAATAATTTCTGGTATGCAATTATTGTTACCTGAAAAGAAAGTTTCAATGGACAATGCAATAATTTCCGCATGGGACATTAAATCCTCTGACTCTTATTTCACTTCATTTACAGGAAATGTTGAATCAACTGGTGAAAATGAGATTTTTATAAATAAAAGGGTTGCAGATTACTATCGAATGACCCCAGAGGAAATGATTGGTAAGAAGGTTGAAATATCGCCATCTAAAGCAGCATTACTTACTAGTAGAACTCAAAGTATGATTGGTAAAAAGTACATTTTTACTGTAGTTGGAGTTTATGTTGCTGGTCAAAAAGAAGATGAAGGTATTGTTTCAACCAAGTCTGGTATAGCCATGCTAAGTGATTTAGGCGGGTTTAAATCCTCTGATGATTATCTAAACAAAATTGGATTCGATATGTTATATGTCACTGTTGATCAAGCAAAAGTTTCTGAATTTAAG
Source organism: Candidatus Dojkabacteria bacterium (assembly GCA_035548215.1). Lineage (GTDB taxonomy): Bacteria > Patescibacteriota > Dojkabacteria > SC72 > SC72 > DASZTI01. Next base: position 88 of record DASZTI010000076.1, on the reverse strand, counting down.
AGCTTTATTAAAGATAATTATGGCTATCAAACAATTGCATCTGATGATGTAATAGCAATTCTTGATAGTATTACACAAGGATTAACCA
>DASZTI010000075.1:0-2389 GCA_035548215.1 Candidatus Dojkabacteria bacterium | reverse complement strand
TCTTGTGAAGTCTTTTGTGTATTGATCTTTTTCTTCTTGTGTCATGCCTTCTAATCCGAGCATAACAAAAAGATCTACTCCAAGAATTCTTGCATCAAGCTTTTTATTGTCATCGTTCTGCATAATATAGGCAGTAAATATAACTTACTTCCTTTAAATATAAATGAATATATTAAATGGGTCAATAGTTATATCGGGTAGATAATTATAGGCTTTGGATGTCGTGAATGGTGACGAATTGAAGTTACTTTATCTTGAAAGTAATGGCTCTCCAAATAACTGTTCAAACTTTTCACCTGCTTTGCTTGAGAACCAAGAAAGCTTAACAATATGCGTGAATACGCTTAAATAAAGGAGACCCCAGAGTATAGTTGTCCATTCAATAGATAATGGATTTTGAATGTTATTTATTATGTTTGTATAAATCGCAAAGACTAAGCTTGCAGATATGAATAATTGGGGAAGAACATTCAGAATATAAAACCCAAAAGAAGTGTATTTATTAGTAACAACATATTTAGGTTTATAATTGGCTCCACACAATATCGTTTTGAGAAAAGTTATTAAATATGTAGGACCTAAACCGAAAGCTACTTGGAAACTTCTTATGATTTGTCTTATTTTTACATCTTGGTCTCTTTCTAATGTTAGAACGAATAAGAATACGGATAACAAATAAGGTGCTATATGTATTAAGTATTCTAATGGATTTCCTGATATTGGCTGTTGATTAGTTAGTAATACAGTCATTGGGATTATTGCTTGTAATGAGAACATTCCTGCCATTAAATAGAAGAGTCCTGATTCAATAAAGTGTGCTCTTTGTATTAAGTTTAATCCTTTCTTTTCTCCCCAAAGCATAAATCTAAATGAATCAGCGGCCCAAGTTGTCCTTTGTTTAATAAGGTTAGGAATATCTTCTGGTGAGATTTGTCCTAAAGCTCCAATAATTGGTAGGTAAAGACCTCTCCAACCTCTTCTTAGGGCTTCAGCGCCTGATTGAAAATCTTCAACTAAGTTCCAATCTGGAAATCCTCCGATGTTTTCAAGTGCTGTTCTTCTCCATACTAAACCTGATCCGCATGGAAAAACCGTATTAGCAGCATTTTTTGAGAGGACAAGGCTGTTATAAAAAAGTTTCTCTCTATTTGCGAATGGATCGCCGTCTGTTGTTATAGCATCTTTAATTGTTTGAACATAAGCGTATCTTGCATCTTGTTCTAATTGAGCAATTGTATATCTTAAGAAGTTTTTATCTGAAACTAAATCATCTGCATCTCTAGTTTCAATATATCCAATTGTTGGATAATCGACTAATAATGCGAGTGCCGAATTTAAATTTCCTGATTTCCCCTCCCCTTTTCTATCTGGTGAACCTTTAGGTTCTGGAATATTGTAAAGAATGTTTATTCCTTCAATTGTGTTGCGAAGATTATAAACCATGCTCTTGATGTTAGGATTTGCTGCATCATCAGAGACGATGATTAGCATTTTTCTTATTGGATAATTTTGATTTACAACAGAAAGAACGGTTCTTCTAACAATTTTTATATCTTCTTTCCATGTAGGTATGAGTATAGCAACTTGTGGCTCTCTTCCCTCACCTACAATTAATTTCTTAGGAATTTTCCAACTCCAGTTATTAAAAACCAATAAAATGCTAGTTATATAACTGAATATCGTTGAGAATATAAAGAAAGATGAAAGAATTATTGCATCAAAGTTGAAATGTAAAAATAACCAGTTTAGGTAGTAATAACCACTGATTAATACAATTAATCCAATTATTCTTGTATTTAAACTTCTCATGAATAACTTTAAAAGTTAAATATCATTGTGTACATTATACTATCTGGGTATGGTATAATCAACCTATAGTAATTAATATTTATAGGCATGAATAAACTAGTCTACAATTTACTCTATTTATTAGTTTTGCTGCTTTTTGCAGTTCTTGTTGCCTTTAATTATTATGGTGAATTGAGCTTTTTTAAGTATGTGAATCTCACTTTACGAAAAGTAAATGAGTACACGACTGTTAATAATGTCCCAACTACTGTTGTATATGTTCCTAAAAGTAATTTGAAGATTAATCCTCTTGGTAGAATTGGTGTGGGAGCTTATTTCCCCAATTTAAATAAGGATAATTTTGATAAGGTTATAACTTATGAGGATATGATTAATCATAAATTATCGTATCTTTTGCTTTTCGATGCTTGGGGAGATCAAGATAAAGATTTTCCAACAACTTTGGTTACATATGCTGATGAACTTGATATGACGAGCGTAATAACATGGGAACCATGGAAAAGGGATTTTAATCGACCAAGTACAATTGATCAATCTGCTTATTCTTTAACTAATATTATCGCTGGTAAACAAGATGATT
>DASZTI010000074.1:0-1536 GCA_035548215.1 Candidatus Dojkabacteria bacterium | reverse complement strand
TTCTGTGTGTTATACCAATACAATCCGTAGCCAACAATTGCTGTTATAACAACAACGATGATTGCAATCCAAAGGTAAAGCTTTTTAACTACAAGTTTCATATTTGAATATATCAAAAAATTGTTTGTAAAGAAATATAAGGGGTGTAATAATATAATATGAAGTTAAATAAGTTAACCGAAGAAGAGAGTCGAATTATACTTGATAAAGGTACTGAATACCCCTTTACAGGCAAATACAATGACTTCTTTAAGGATGGTATTTATATCTGTAGACAATGTGGCTTACCATTGTTTGATTCAAAGGCAAAGTTTGAAGCGGGGTGCGGTTGGCCAGCATTTGATAAAACCTTTCCAAACTCAGTAAAAGAGTCTACTGATGCGGATGGAATCAGAACTGAAATTACCTGCAGGAGGTGTGGAGCACATTTAGGACATGTATTTAAAGGTGAAAACCATACTAAAGAGAATACTAGACACTGTGTTAACTCCACATCAATCGTTTTTGTTCCAAAGGATAAGGTCGATGAATTTATGAAGAAGAATATCAATGAGTGAAGCGAAGAATAAAAACAAAGAATCTATTGTACTAGGCGGTGGTTGTTTTTGGTGCTTAGAAGCGATTTTCAAGAGAATACCAGGAATTGTAGCTATTACATCTGGTTATGCTGGCGGTAAAACTGAAGATCCCAATTATTGGGATGTTTGTTCTGGTGAAACTGGTCATGCTGAAGTGAATAAAATTGAATTTGATGAAAATATTATCTCTCTAGAGAAGGTTCTTAAAGTATTCTTTTTAGCTCACGATCCGACATCTTTGAATAGACAAGGTAATGATATAGGTACAGAATATCGATCTATTATTCTTTTCAACAATAACAAGCAAAAAGAGATCATAAACAAAGTTATAAAATCAGTTCAGAAAGAATATGATAAAACAATCGTGACTGAAGTATTACCTCTTGAGATCTTCTATCCAGCTGAGGCTGAACATCAAAACTACTATGATAATAACACAAATCAACCTTATTGCAGATTCGTTATACAGCCTAAACTTGATAAAGTACTAAAAGAACTAACTCATTAGTTCAATCCAGGGAAATAATCAGTTATTATATTCTCCTCTTTAACCTTTATTTCTTTAAGCATCTTTTTTACACCATTTACCATTGATTGTGAGCCAGATATGTAAAACTTATGCTCACCATAATTACCTAAAGTTGCTTTTATTAATTCTGGGGTTATTCTTCCTGTGCATCCATCCCAATTGTCGGAGATAGAATTAACATCAGTTGCTGTATAAATAATTTTAAAACCAAGTTGTTTCTTTGCTTCGTCAAAAATCTCTCTGTAAACAAAGGACTTTGGAGTTTTATCACTATAAAGCAAAGTAATATCTCTTTTTTGTTTAGTATCTAAGAGATACTTGATCATACTTCTAAATGGTGTAATACCAATCCCACCTGCGATGAAAACACATTTGATATCTTGATTCTCTGGTAAAACAAAATCACCAGATAATTGTGATCCAATTATT
>DASZTI010000073.1:0-3383 GCA_035548215.1 Candidatus Dojkabacteria bacterium | reverse complement strand
TTACCAAATTTTATTTGCAACATCCTCCCAGTTAACAACATTCCACCATTTCTCAATGTATGCTACTCGGTCATTCTTGTAATCCAAATAATATGCGTGCTCCCAGACATCGTTTACTAATAATGGTTTAAAACCATTTAAACCTAAGAGATTATGCTTTTCTAATTGATATACAAGCAAGTTCTTTTCTCCATCGATACCTAAGACAACCCATCCGGAACCTTCCACTGTTTTTCCTGCTTCTGTAAATTCTTTTTTGAAATTATCAAAAGATCCAAAGTTTGCATTAAGCATTTCAAGAAGTTTACCTTCTGGCATATTATTCTCTACTGGTTTTCTCATATTGTTCCAAAAAATATCATGAAGTATATGACCATTTAAATTGAAGCTAAGGTCCCTTAATACGGCTTTGGTATTGATTGTCGCTTTACCTTCTCGTGCTTGTTCTAGGAGCTCTAGGGCACTGTTAGCACCGTTTACATAAGCAAGGTGGTGCTTATCATGGTGTAAAGTCATGATTTCTTTCGAAATAACTGGTTCGAGGTCAGAATAATCATAAGGTAATGGCTTTAATTCATATCTTATACTTTGCATAATTTTGTTTTACCAATTTATATTCTTTTATATTAAAGATGTTCACTCTGGATGTCAAAAAAGTGATTTTAGTATAAAATGTAAGTATAAATTAAGTAATTTAGAAAAATGACATATAGTGAAGCATATAAATATTCAGAAGTTTTAGAAATTATGGCAAATCCATACGCCTTAATGATTATGGATTTTATGTATGAGCACGATGGATATCATGCAATTGATGAATTAGTAAAGATAACAGGTACAAGTGAGTCTAAAATTAGAGATCTCATGTACAAGCTTGAGCATAAGAGTATTGTTGACAAGGATTTTGTTGACGATGTTGATAAATATCAAATTCAACAAGGAAGTTTTTCATACTTTATTGAGAGATTAATATCTATTATTGATTAGTCGATTTAATCCCTTTTATTATCACGTCTGTGTATTGTGAGGATGTTTTGGGGTCAGAAAGACCTCCGTGAAGACCCTCAATATCTCTCGAAAAGATCACCTTATGTGATAAATGTCTGAATTTTGCAAGCATTTCTTGCTGAGCATTAACGCTGCTATATTCATATTTAGAGATTGTAGGAGAAGAATTGGGGTCTTTGACCCAATGGACCTCAATTTCCTTTATTTTTCTATTGTTTTGAAAAGCACTTATGGAATTAAGGTGTAAGGCATCAGAAATGTCGGTTAACCTTCCAGCATTAGATAAAGTCATTGGTGGAACCTCATGAGAAGGATCGTTACCTAATATACCAGGAAATCTTTCAGCTATCCTAGCGCCATACTTTAAAAAGGTCGAAACCTTTTTTGTTAATCCGACCAAGGTATCATTGCTAGTTAGAACTGGACTAATCAAGATTGCCTTGGTTAGATTATCTAATGTATCTCCTTTAGTTAGTCGATTATAAAGAAATTCTGCAATTATGTCCGCACCGATTGAAGTTCCCACCAAGACATAGGTCTTTGATGTGTCAGCAGTCGCTGCGAGAATCGTTTCCTCAATTTCTTTGATATCCAATGGCTTTATATACGAATACCTAATATAGTGAACCTTTTCGACGCCAGATTCTAATATATTAGGAATCTGTTTATAGTACTCACCTAAAGATGGATTGCGTACTCCAGCAATCATAACAACTTCGGGGCTTTGTTTTGTGTCTACTTCCAAAGGTTTTTCCAATTCATATGTATAAACCAAGGGGCTATTTATTTCTCCACCTTTTATAACTTTTACCCCAAATTGGTTGTAATATTCTCTTTGCAATTCAAAAGCTTTTTCTTCTGTACTTAGTTTTTCCATTGTATCCATATTAAATTATACCATTGAAAAGTATTTTTTGAGTTTATATTTAAGATTTGATATCATTCGTTATGAAATTTGACATTGTTATTCCAACAAAAAATGAAGAAAAGAACATAGAGCTTCTTATTAACGATATTAAAAAGCAAACATTACAACCTCAAAGAATTATTGTTGCGGACAAATCTAAAGATAAAACAGCTGTTGTTGCAAAAAAATTAGGTGCAATGGTTGTTGAAGGTGTTGATGATGGATATATAGGACGAGGAAGAAACAATGGTGTCAAAGCTAGTTCCTCTCAGTGTGTCGTATTCCTTGATGCTGATGTCAGAATTCCCAATGAAAGTTATTTTGAAAATATAATAAGAGAATTTACTGATAAGAAATTAGATATTGCAACAACATTTGTAGGCATACATGATGGCAATCTTCTATCTCCAGTTTTTTCAAATTTTTATAATTTTATAAAAGTTATTGGCGCCAAAACAAAGAATATATTAAGTGATTCTGGTACCTGCATGATAGTAGATACTAAATCTTTCAAAAAAGTCGGCGGATTTAATGAAGAAATTAAAAATAGTGAGGACATTGAGCTAATTCAAAGATTTATTAAGTTTGGAAAACGTTTTGATGTTATTAAATACCCAATATATACAAGTGCTCGAAGATTTAAAAACAGAAATATATTCGGACTTATAGCTCTGATTTTAGCAGCAATGACTCTAACAATAATTGTTAGATTAAATCTTAAGAAAATGGGAAAGTTACAAGAAAAGTTAGAGAATGTTTATGGTGAATTAGGAGGTAAGGCACCAGATACCAAGTAGCTAGCTATTATGCCCACTTTCCTGATATAATTAGCGTCATGACCCAAATGTTATCCCAAGACAAAATAAGAAATATCGCTATTATCGCGCATGTAGACCACGGTAAAACTACCTTGGTTGATGCGATAATGAAGCAATGTCATCTTTTTAGAGACAATGAAGAAGAAATGGGACAAACCCAGATCCTTGATTCAGGCGACCTAGAAAGAGAAAAAGGTATTACAATCAATGCAAAAAACATCTCTGTTCGATATAAGGGGTATAAAATCAACATTATTGATACACCAGGTCACGCAGATTTTGGTGGAGAAGTTGAAAGAACACTAAACATGGCTGAAGGCTGTTTACTACTTGTAGACGCTCAAGAAGGAGTAATGCCACAAACAAAAGTTGTTTTAAAGAGAGCTTTAGAGCTTGGCTTAAAAGTACTTGTTGTCATCAATAAAATTGATAAAAAGCTTGCAAATATTAAAGGTGCTATAAACGAAGTACAGAACCTTGTACTTGATTTAGCAATTTCAGATGACCAGTTAGATTTCCCAATATATTACGCAATTGGAAGAGAAGGAAAGATATTTAAAGAGCTTCCAGGAGGTGATTTAACAATCCCTAATAGTACTACTGGTGATGTAACACCTATATTAGATGCAGTAATCGAGTTAGTACCTCAA
>DASZTI010000072.1:0-2122 GCA_035548215.1 Candidatus Dojkabacteria bacterium | reverse complement strand
TACTGAATTCCAATTAAATATTAATTGGTTTTATCCAAATGTCTAAATCCAAATTCATTTTCGTCTCAGGCGGAGTTATTTCTGGTATAGGTAAAGGAATAACAGCAGCCACACTAGGCTTTTTACTAAAAGCAAGAGGTTTTAAAATTTCAATGATTAAAGCCGACCCATATATAAATGTAGACGCAGGAACCATGAACCCATTAGAACATGGGGAAACTTTTGTTCTTGAAGACGGTTTTGAAACAGATATGGACATCGGAAGTTACGAAAGATTTACAGGAGAACTTTTCTCAAGAGAAAACTCACTAACTAATGGTGCTGTACTTCAAGATGTAATCCTAAAGGAAAGAGGTCTTGGGTATGAGGGTAGGTGGGTAAGCATGGACTATCATGTCCCACAAGTTATGATTAAATGGTTTAAGAAGGTTGCAGAAAATGCAAAAGCGGACATTACAATCATCGAAATCGGAGGAACTGTAGGGGAGATTGGTAACTCCCTTTTTCTTGAAGCTAACCGAGTAATGAAGATCCAAGACCCACAAGATGTATTACATATCCATCTTTCATATCTACCAATTCCCCAAAACATTGGTGAAATGAAAAGCAAACCAGTACAAATTTCTGTAAGATTGCTTAACATGTGTGGTATCAACCCAGACTTTTTGGTTGCAAGAGCCAATATATGTTTAGATCAAGAGAGAGTAGATAAGCTTAGTGACTACTGTATTGTAAAAGAAGATCATATTATATGTGCACCAGATGTTACAAATATTTATGAAGTTCCAATTAACTTTGATGAAGAACAAGTTGCTGAAAAAATTCTAAAAGACTTAAAACTTAAACCAAAGAAAACATCCTTAATGACTGATTGGAAAAAGAGATATAACAATATTGTAAAAGCTAAAAAAGAAGTAAATATTGCTGTTGTTGGTAAATACACCAAGAGTGGAATATTTGATCTTAAAGATTCATACGCATCAGTAATTGAAGCTGTTAATCATGCATCATGGTTTTTAGGTGTTAAACCTAAATTACATTGGATTGTTTCTGATGGTATTGAGAATAACAAACAACTTCAAAATGAACTTAAAAAATATGATGGAGTCATAGTTCCACAAGGATGGGGTAGTAGGGGTAGTGAGGGGAAAATTAAGACAATTGAAATTGTCAGAAAAAATAAAGTTCCGTATTTAGGACTCTGTTATGGTATGCAGATGGCAACTATTGAGTATGCAAGAAATGTGTGTGGTTTAAAGAATGCTAATTCTGAAGAAGTAAATAAGGATACTCCGTATCCTGTCATTCATATTATGGAGCATCAAAAGAAATTACTTGAAGAAAAGAAATATGGTGGAACAATTAGACTCGGGGCATATCCATGTAATATTCAAGAAGGAACAATTCTTCATGAACTTTACAAAAAGTATCCAAACGAACTATTTAAAAAACTTCCACAAGTAATGGAAAGACATAGACATAGATACGAATTTAATAATGAATATAAAGAGACTTTACAGAAGTGTGGATTTGTAATTTCAGGACTTAGCCCCGATGGTAAACTTGTTGAAGCAATTGAATTAAAAAAGAAAGATCATCCATTCTTTGTCGCAACACAATATCATCCAGAGCTTAAATCTCAATTCTTGAATCCACATCCAATATTTATTGGGTTTGTTAAAGCTGCACTAGAAAAACAGAAAAAGTAGGGAATAAATAAGAGTCGAATAAACTCTTTATAATGTTTTTTTGTCATTAGGCGATAATTTTGTTAATTCCATAACTGGAATATTTTTTCTAACAACAGCATATGGTCTTAGTGGAGGTATTAAAGAAATCTTTTTACAAAACGTATTTATTGTATGTAAGACTTCATTTGCAGCGGTCCAATTTGGATCTTTTCTAGAACCAAAATCTAATTCCAACCAATGATCAGCAATAAATTTTCCGTTAGAATGTTTATGTATTGTTGTCTCTTCATCGACAATAAGATGTGTAAGTAAAAAATCCATAAGAACTTTATCAATATCCTTAGTTTCAAATAGTAAAGAGAAGAGGACTGCAACCAAACTCATATAGTCTTCATACAAAAACATACCTTGAGCAAAGAAGGATACTGTTT
>DASZTI010000071.1:0-2393 GCA_035548215.1 Candidatus Dojkabacteria bacterium | reverse complement strand
AATAGACAGTGGCTTCTTTACCAGAAGACAATTGTTTTACAATTTTCAAATTAAAATTCCTCTTTTTTAGTTCTGAGATTGCCTCTTTTACAAGATTATTCATACCCAAGTATATCAAATTAGAACACTTACTTAGAATGTGCTATATTTTATACATAAATTAATACTAAAAATATTATGAATAACGGTGAATCATTTTTTAAAGGATTAGTATTGGGAGTGTTAGCGGGAGCAGCAGCTGGATTACTTTTAGCACCTAAAAAGGGGGAAGAAATGCAAAAAGATTTAAAGAAAATGCTCAGAGAATTCTCAGAACAAGCGACTGATGTATACGAAGATGCAATGAAAATGGTCAAACAAAGATTAGAAGATCTTAAAGAGGCCGGAAGCAAAATTGATCAGAAGAAATATATGAATATTGTTGATGAGGTTCTTGCAGAGTTAAAAGATGATGGCGAAGTTGCATCAGCAAGCTTTACAAAACTTTCTGCTCAATTAAAAAGAGATTGGAAAAAAGTAAAGACAAGTTTTGATAATGAGAAGAAGTAATACTGTAACGAAAACTATTTAATATTTTTTATATATAACAATGGGATTATTCGATTTTTTAAAGAAGGAAACCAAAGAACTCTTTATTGCTAGGCCAGATAACTCAAAAGATTTAATCATTTACAAATGGCCTGACAGCAATATTAGAATGATGTCACAACTAACTGTTCAACAAGACGAAGTAGCCGTTTTTTTTAAAGAAGGAAAAGTCGTCGGAACTTTAGATGCAGGAACTCATAAATTGGATGGAGCAAGTATTCCATTTTTAAGTGGTTTAATTGATAGTGCCACAGGTGGTAACTTTTTAATCTCTGAATTATATTTTGTATCTAAAAAACAGTTTGTAACCTTACCATTTGGTGGAATGATTGATAATGTTGTTGAACCAACAACAAATTTAGCTATCAATATTAGAGTATTTGGTGAATATGCAATGTCAGTATCTGACCCATCAGCTCTCATATTAAATCTTGTTGGTACAAAAGGTATTACATCAAATGAAGAAATAACAGATTGGATCAAAAATCTCTTACTCAAAGAATTTAGAGAAATTGTTTCTCAGTATGTCTCTGTAGATAAAAAGCCTGTACTTGGAATTGCGGCTCAAGCTTCTGAATTTGAGAAGCAACTTTTAGAAATGATTGTAGGTGAAGTTAGTACTTATGGAGTTAAAATTGAAAGACTAGGTAATGTAACAGTCAATATTAAAGAAGAAGATGAAGCGACATTAAAACAAATGACTCGAGACTTCGCATATGCAAATAATACTAATGCTGCTGATGTTGCCGTTAAACTAGGTATGGCTAAGGGACTTGAGAATGGCTCTGATGCTGGAAGCAATGCAGTAAATGCTGCGGCAACTGGTATGGGCATAGCATTAGGAATGGATGCTGTTAAACAAACAAAAAATACTACCCCAACTAATACAGAACCAACTAGTAACCCTAATGAAGAAGTCACTAAGTAAATACATTGTAGTATTACTAACAATCTTAGTACTATTTCTTTTCCCCGCTTTTGTTTTTGCACGAGCAGGTGGTGGTGAAAGTTTTGGAGGAGGAGGATATTCAAGTGGCGGAGGTAGTTCATTTGATTTTGGATCCTCAAATAGCTCATCAAGTGGAAATATAGATTTAGGAAGTTTAGGGTGGTTATTCTTCTTGGGAAATAATAATTCATCCTCTTCTTGTTGTACGGGTCTTTTCTGGATTTTCATAATTATCATTATAATCTTGGTTATAACTCGTTCTCGACGAGGAAGATTGGGAAGCATGGGAAGTGATGATGGAAACTTTGGAGACGGGGTGAACAATACTAATAGAAGTATGAATCAAGAAGAAATTAAAGAACAGTTAGATGCACTTCATAAGAAGGATCCTGATTTTGATCTTCAAAAATTCAAAGGTTATGTTAAGAAAGTCTTTATGGCAGTTCAACAAGGTTGGACGGATCGAGATCAGAAAGTCTGTAGACCTTTCATGACTGAAGATATTTACCAAAGTCATGATATGCAGATTCATGACATTATTGAAACAAAAATTATTAATGTTCTTAAAAACATTGTAGTTGGATCTGTTGATATTGCTAGAATTGATCTAGAAAAAGATTATGACAAGATTACCGTAAAACTTAGAGCTTCTATGAAGGATTATAAGGTAAATGAAGACCAACCTGATAAACCAGTTGATGGAACAAGTAAAGATCAATTACCTCCATTTACTGAGTATTGGGTCTTTATTAGGAAAGCCAATGTTAAAACAAAGATTAAAGATGGCCTGTTTAGTAGAAAGTGTCCTAATTGTGGAGCTCCAATTAGTGTTTCTGTTGCCGGTGTTTGTAAATAT
>DASZTI010000070.1:0-4236 GCA_035548215.1 Candidatus Dojkabacteria bacterium | reverse complement strand
CTTTAATAAATCCTTAAAATAATCTGAGATGTAGTGGGCAGTAGCTTCACCTTCAAGACTTGGATTTGTTGCAATAATAAGTTCAACAGTATCACTTTTTTCTAAAATTTGATTAACTCTAGTTTTAAGTTCTTTGAATCTGAGTTCATCAGCACTTATTCCATCAGCAGGAGAAATAACTCCTCCTAAAACAAAATACTTACCTTTATATATCCCAGACTTTTCAAATGCAACGACATCTAATGGTTCTTCAACTATACAAAGTTTATCCTCATCCCTAAGTTGTGAATCACAAATGTCACAAACTTCTTTATCGCTTACATTGAAGCACTTAGTACACGATTTAACTTTCTCATCCATATCAATAAGTGAGTTAGCCAATCTTACCCCATCGTGTTTTGGAGAACGCAAAAAATGATATGCCATTCTTGCAGCAGATTTTGGACCGACACCAGGAATTTTTGAGAATTCATCAATTACTTTTTCTACTGAGCTTGGAAGTACATTCATGAATCTACCCCAACATTCTCTTTAATTGATCGAAATCGAAGTCTTTGATAGCTTCTTTTTGCATTTTCTTCTGATAGTCCTTGAAGGCTTCATCAAAACCTTTTCTAATCATATCAAGACCTTGTGGAGTTAAAAGGAAATCAGCAATATATAGATCTTCAAACTCTTGAGCTAAATTCATTTTTACTTTTACATTTCCGTCTTTAGATTCTCCAATAATCTTTTTCTCTCTCAACTTCTGTTGCATTTGCTTGGCTTCATTTTGCATCTGTAATAGCTTAACAGGATTTAACATAATATTTTTTGTAATAATTTAGTTTTGAGTTAAGAATATTGTAGCAGCTTTAATGAGAAATGGAAATTATTATTTCATTACATTCCTGAGAATATCTCTTCAATCTTTTTGCTAACCTTAGGTTTGTAAGGTGTTGAAGATTTTACTATTGTCTGTTCCTGTGAAGGAACATTTTGTAATACAATATCGCCACTAACTTTCTTTTTTCTAGCCATGTTAGGATTAATAGAACATTTAATTCTACATGTAGTTCCTAATATATCTTTAAAAACCGCAGTAATTGTTTCTCTACTTTTAACTGCTTCAATTAAATCTTTATGAAATCCAAAAGGCACTTCAATTGAAAGACTGCTTCCTTCTACTTCCATAACTCTTGCCGACTTCAAAAATGCTGACAAATGACTATTCGATGCTTTTACTCGTTCGACAATTTTATTCCAATTACTTTCGATATCTTTAAGTGTTAATGAAGTAGTACTTGAACTAGCCTCTTCATCTTCTTCTGGAGCATCTTCATCAACATCATCAACAATATCTTTTACATTTTCTTTGTCTTTTTCTTTAAGTTCTTTCTTAACAGGTTTTTGTTCTTCTTTCTTCTCAACTTTTTTAACCACAACAGTTTCGCTTTTAACCTGTGCTACAACCTTATCGCCTCTCTGACTATTTTTATTTAAAATATCTAATGCTCCAACTTCAAAAGCAAGGGCTGGTATTGAAGAAAATTTAATCGTTTTTTCAATATTTAAAATATCTAAAATGAGAACAGTTAATTGATCTACCGTAAAATTACTAGCCCATGCTAAATGCGAATCGTTCTCCATGACTTTATCAAATAATAAGTCTCTTAACACTTCCAAAAGTGTACTAACATATTGAAGGAAATTAATACCTTTAACTTCCATATCTCGCACAAGAGAAATGACAGCTTTTTCATCCTTATTTACAACTGCTTCAATAAACATATCGATATACACAAGTTCTGGAATTCCTAGAATATTCCTAACCTCGTTAACACTAATCTCTTCTGGTTTTTCACTAAATCTTTGTCCAGAAATTATTACATCTAGAAGTGACATAGCATCTCGATAGCTTCCATTTGCACCCTTAACAATGAGATCAACCGCATCTTTCTCAATCTTTATTTTTTCATCCTTGCATACCTTTTCAATTAAATTATGAACATCTGCCTTTGTTCCAGCTTTGAAATCAAATCTTTGACACCTTGAGAGAATTGTTGCAGGTAATTTATGGACATCAGTTGTTGCAAGAATAAATACAACATGAGCTGGAGGTTCTTCCAATGTTTTCAAAAGAGCATTGAAAGCCTCTTTGGTTAACATATGAACCTCATCAATAATATATACTTTATACTTCCCTTCTGTAGGTGAAAATTCAATCTTTTCTTTCAAGTCTCTAATTTGATCAATACCTCTATTTGAAGCTGCATCAATCTCAATAAGATCCATAAATTTTCCCTCAGTTATTGCCTTACAATTTTTACATTCATTACATGGATTACCATCTTTACCTAGCTTTAAACAATTAAGTGCCTTGGCCAAAATTCTTGCAGTACTAGTTTTACCCGTTCCCCTAGTTCCAACAAAGAGATATGCATTCGCTACTTTATTCTTTATTAAAGCGTTTTTAAGAGACTTAGAAATACCTTCTTGTCCAATGAGTTGATCGAAATCTTGAGATCTGTATTTGTTATATAGTGCTTTAGACATACAACAAAGATATTGCCTAAGCCGCTAAACATAAAGGAGTATTCTCTAGGCTACTTCTATTCACCTTAAAATCTAGATAAATGATCAGTAGAGAGATACCCCCTTTTAAATAGACCCCTCTTTTTGCTTCTTTAGCTTATCTAATTCATCATTTAACATCTGGATATATAAACCATAACCTATCGAGTTAATACTACCTGATTGGTCCCTGCCTAAGATATTACCTGCACCTCTAATTTCAAGATCTTTTGTTGAAAGAATAAAGCCTGAACCAAGATCGCTCGATTCACTCAAAGCATCTAACCTAAGTGTCGCATCACCCTTTAGATCTTTATGCAAGAAATATGCATAAGCTTGTTTATCCGACCGACCTATTCTTCCTCTAATTTGATATAGCTGAGATAAACCGTACATAGAAGAATTATCAACTATTAATGTATTAACATTTGGAAGATCGAGACCATTTTCAATAATCGTAGTACAAATTAAAACATCCACTCGCCCATTTATAAAATCATCCATTATGCTATTAAGCTTTTTCGGTAATAACTGTCCATGGGCAACTGCAAATTTAACATGTGGCAATCTTATTTTTAATTCTTCTTGAATGTTATAAATATCTGCAACCTTATTATGTAAATAATAAACCTGTCCCTTTCTGGCTATTTCATTTTCAATTGCTCCAACTACTTCTTCCCAACTAAATTCGCCAAATTTGTTTGCAATAGGTTTTCTATTATTAGGTATTGATGCAAGAATACTTAAATCTCTTGCTCCACTCAAAGCAAGATTCAAAGTTCGAGGAATTGGAGTTGCAGTCGTTGAAAGCACATTAACATCTAGTCTCTTATTTTTTAATTTTTCTTTCTGTGCGACTCCGAATCTCTGTTCTTCATCAATTATTAAAAGTCCAAGGTTTTTAAATTTAACATCGTCTTGGAGAAGCCGATGAGTTCCAATTACTAAATCAACTTTACCATCAACAATTCCATCTATAATACTTTTTTGTTCAGGTCTTTGTTTAAGTCGAGATAAGACCTCAATTCTAAAAGCATATTTACTTAATCTATCAGAAAAAACTTTTAAATGCTGATTGGCAAGAATTGTAGTAGGAGCAAGAACTGCAACTTGGTATCCAGCATTTAAACAAGCAAATGCGGCTCTAACAGCCAACTCTGTTTTTCCAAATCCGACATCACCCACAATTAAACGATCCATCGGCTCGGATTTTGAGAGGTCTTTAGCTATCTCTTGTGTGATAAGAGTTTGATCCTCAGTGTCTGAATATTTAAATGTTTTAGCAAAATTAAAAAATTCGTCCCTATCTACATCAGACGAGATCATAACAGGAGAATGAACAATTTTCCTCATAGCATAGAGTTTGAGTAATTCACTAGCAAGAAGTTTTACACTATGCTTAACATTTGTTTTTATTCTATTCCATAGCCCACTATTTAAAGTTGTAATTACTGGCTTATGTTTGGCCGACCCAACATATTTAGTAATCTTATTTGAATGATCAAAAGGTATTAATAATCTATCATTAGCAGCATACTTAACTTCTAAATAGTTTCGGCCATTTAAAGTTACAACACCATTAAATATTCCCACCCCATGATCTTCATGTACTATATAATCCCCAACTGCAAACTTTTTAAATAAGGCATCATTATCTAAAACATTTGCAGAACTACTCAAATC
>DASZTI010000069.1:0-2404 GCA_035548215.1 Candidatus Dojkabacteria bacterium | reverse complement strand
AGAGTGGAAATAACTACAGCTACTTCATGGTCTTTGAAGATAAGCCACTAGATGGTGCATACATTCTAGAAGAATTATTAGATATTCTTAAAAACCTTTGAGATGAAAGTAAACAGCATCACATTAAAAAACATTAAAAACTTTAAAGATGAAATCACTTTCCAATTTTTAGAAGGTCTAAATATATTCATTGGTCCAAACGGTGGAGGGAAGAGCAATTTATTAGAGATAGTAGCAGCAACACTTTCAACTGTAATCAAACAGTACAGGATTACGAATATCGGTGATAATGGAAAGACACTTCGTATCAATGATGCAGGTCATAATGACAATCAAAAGTTAATCTTTGTTAAAAACATACTTACAGCAGGTTATACGGACGAACAGAAACTCAGTCTTGAATTACTTATAGAAGAAGAAGATTTTACAGTACCAGCACAAATTTTAGCGGAATGGGAGAAAATCTCTGATCAAAAAGTTGCTCCATTCTCATTAATAGAAGGAATAGAGTGGTTAGACCAATTCAAAGAACTTACAGAAAGAGTTGTATCTGCAAAAGATGTTCTTAAAAACAAACCTTTGAGGTTGGTTTTCAACTTAAACAACGGGTTTCCTCAACTAGTTGGGAGTTCAAATACCGAGGAGGGTACTTATATCAAATATCTAAATGAAGTAGAAAAATATAGAGTTGTTATGTATCTTGCTAGAGATATTCTAGGTGAAGCGAAAAGCATTTATATTCCCCCAGTTACAATGTTATATATATCTCCATTCAGAGCGTTAAGCATGCCTCAGGACATTAGAATTCACAGAGAAAATCCTAATGATAAGTATGTAAATAGCGATGTAAATATGTACGCTCAACAATCTCAGATGATTAGACAAATGAATAGTATAGACTATATTTCTCCTGCACTTCAAAATTTAGTTGAAGAGTACTACACAAGAAAATGGGCACAGGAAGGAAAGGAACCTGAATTAAAAAGTGCATTCTTTAAAGATGTTCAAAAGGCAATCAATGAGGCTCTTGGTTTTTCTCTTCATGTTGAAGAAGTAGCACCACCAATCTCATACTCTTTTAAGGTCAGAACGAAGGATAATCTTGACATTAATGTAAATGACTTGAGTAGTGGGGAGAAGCAAATTATATACCTGATATTTGCACTCTATGCTAAACAAACGAAGACAGGGATAATGATTATAGATGAGCCCGAACTTCATCTTCATAAAAAGTTCCAAAACTTCATGCTGAAGCTCCTTAGAGATTTAACTGATAAAAGTAAGAACTATCAAATAATGCTCTCCACACATTCTCCAACAATTGTCAGCGAGAAAACCCTTCAAAACGTCACTAGGGTTTATAAAGAAAATCATTCTAGTAAGAAAGCTACACCTAGTAAAGAGCAATCAAGATCACTAAAGGATGAGCTAATGATAATCAATACTCAGAATAATGAGCGAATATTCTTTGCTGACAAGGTTGTACTTGTTGAAGGACAAATTGATAAGACATTTGTAGCAGCAATATTAGAAGAGATTATTAGTACTTTTGAAATAAGAGAAACTATTGAAGTGGTGGAGGTTAATGGTAAAACAAACTTTAATCGGTATAGAGCCTTTCTGGATAGCTTTGAAATAAACAACTATATAATTGCAGACTTTGATTATATAAATAATGTAAGTTCACTCAATAGTACACTGAATCCTCTTTTTGAGACCTCTGAAAAGGCTTTAGATACAATAATCAAAGATAAAGATGGGAAAGATAGTAACACTCTAATATCAGTGCTTGACCAAGCAATTTCAGAGGGGGATTTAGAAAAACTTAAAGGCTTTTCAGACTATCTGAAGTCACGTTCAAGGAGGTTAAAAGGAGGGTTATCGGAAGAAGAGACTCAGTTACTTAAACAATCAGTTGAAAATCTATATGCGGAAAAAACATATATACTTTATACAGCAGGCATAGAAGGTAACAAAGGAGTGATTGAAGACTACCTGCCAGAAGGATATAAGGCTAAGGACATAGAGAAAATTGTTAAATTAGTAAACAGTAAAGACTTTTACGTACATATTGCATCAGATACAATCCAAAATGCTGAGATTGTAAATATTCTTTGGCAGATTTTAGGCTTAAAAGAAGAAGATAAGGTTGTCTTCCTAACTAAAATGAAAGAGAATAGTAAATAAGAGGTGTTTCAAGGGCATTAAATTATTAGTATTAATAATATGCCTACCTCATTGGAAAGCCTAATGTATGTCAGCATATCAAATCGTCAATTTAAATCATCTGACTTCGCACATAACTTTCTCCTTTCATGGACTCATCCTATATTAGAGGATAAAAAGATCGCTTTTGCCGAGACTCCATGTAACTTAGGTGGTTATAGATTATGGTTGCTGTGTA
>DASZTI010000068.1:0-4143 GCA_035548215.1 Candidatus Dojkabacteria bacterium | reverse complement strand
AGTCCTTTTATGAGATTAGGTTCAATAAAAAAGATTCGGTTATAATTATTAAAAAGTTTAGACATCTTGGGTTTCTTTTAGTACTTTATTCCAATCTATAATTGGTGCCATCCATAACTTGTGACAATGCGTGCAAAGAGAAGGCATTGGACCAAGGAGTAGTCTAAATGGTGATCTCTTCTCATATCCAGCAAGTCCTTGTAATCGCTTGAAAAGTTCGCGATCTTCAGGTACGGGTCTCTGCCTTACATATAAATCGAAATGTTCTTTATCTTCTTTTAAGGTTTTAACTTTTGTAGCAAAGGTCATACATGTAGACTCCTGTGTTCGCCAGTGATGATTACTGGTTATAAATATTTCTTGATTATAATGAGGTATATCAAGTCCATAATGGTATTCGTCGATGTATCTTACTGGGTGATCAAATAGAGTTATATAATCAGCATCTTCAATCTTTTCAAATGCTTCGACTAGTTTTACTAAAGCATCTTCAGTGTGTATATAATCATCCTCAACAAAATAGATTATATCTTCATCTTGATTTTCTTTTATTGCTTTTTCAAATGTGTACCAGCAAGATCCAGAGTTCCCGATTCGATTTACTATATCAATATCTCCATGCTTTTTTGCTAGTAATTCAAATTCGTTATCAATCTCCCCATCAAATACAAGTGTGAATTTATAATCTTTAACTTTTGAAAGTGAATGCAAAAAATTCTTAAGGCACATTAACTTGTTGAAACCTTCAGGTCGAGTATCGGGTTTATCCATATCACTCGCTCTGTAATAGATATGTAACATTATTTTTTTATTGGTTTAAATTAAGTAAAGTATTCCTTCTTATTTGCGAGATAGTAAACAAATCTTCATTTGTGTTTGCATTAATAAACTGGGGTGTCAAAATGTATTTGAAAATAATATCATTAAAAATAAGATTGTTGATGAAGTCTTCCTCGGGGATAGGAGTGGATTGTTCAATCAAAAATGTATCTAGAAGTTGCAAGTAATTAGATTTCATTATAGAGATACCATTCCATTCTGAATTATTCAAGTCTTCATCTAAAAAGTCGTATTTCAGCGAAATAACTTTCTCGTTTTGTGTTTTGGCTAACCCTAATTTTTTATTAGATTTTTTTACAATTTTTGTAAGTCCAAGGATATTATTTTCTACTTTATTCGGCATATTTACAAAAGGATCTGATAGAAAGTAAATATCGGAAAACATTAATAAAAAATATTCAGTATTAATAACACTTTTTAGAAATGAGAGAGCATCTAGAGAACTTTTTTGATGACTAGAATTCGAAATTAGTTTGACTCGATTAGCCCATTCGTTTTTAGTTTGTATTGTTTTTAGGTAACTTTTAAACATCCCCAATAATTCGGGCCTTGTACTTACAATAACATTTTCAAAATGAGTGGTCGCGTATAATAAATTTCCTTCTATTAAGATAGAGTCGTATATTGGCATTAAAGGTTTGGGTACTATCTGTCCTATTGTTCCTAAACGACTTCCTATTCCACCCGCTAAAATTATTACTGTTACATTATTATGCATTTGAAAAATCATTGATTTGTTTAAATAAATTTCTAATATCATTTCCCGAAATATCTCCCATAACAGATATCTGCAATAATCTATTAAGTCTTTTATCTTCCTTTTGGTAATCATGAGACCAAACAACAATATCGCTTTCATAAAGGTTCTTTTTCAGTTGATTGATATCGACACTTTCAGGGACAATAAGAGAGGATATAGCTATTGCTAATTGTTGGTCCTGTGGTTTAAATATTTCCCATCCCATGCTATTCGCCAAACTTCTAACCAAGTCTGAGTTTTTATGATATCTATTTCTTCTTGTTTGCATTGTTTCCGATTTTAACTGTTCAAGCGCTGCATTTGTGTTGAAAAACAATGTTATTGCTGGTGTGGTAGGTGTTTGTTGTTTTATAGAGATATCATAGTATCTTTTTAAATCTAGGTAATAAGAGTTTTTCTCTATTAAATTTTCGACAATTTCTTTTTTTATGCTAACAAAGCTTAAGCCCGGAATTCCTTCTATTGCCTTATTAGGGACTGAAGTACATACATCTATTCCAAGTTCTTTCATTGATAATTCCTCTGCGACTAATCCACTTACTGCATCAACAAATATTCTACAATCATATTGTTTTGCTAAGTTATTAATTGCCTTAACATTATTAACTACACCAACACTTGTTTCTAGTAAAACTACAATAATATATTCTGGTTTAAACTCGTCTAGTTTTTCTTCCAAAGCTTTTAAATCAAATATATCTCCCCAATTGGCATTAAAAACTTCATGCTCAACATGATGTATTATAGCCATTTCAATTAATCTCTCACCAAATAGACCATTTGAGAGAAAAAGTACTCGTCTCCCTTTTAATACAGAAGTAACAACAGATTCATTTGCCATTGTTCCAGATCCTGTAAGTATTAAATTTGAATATCTATCATCTGTATCAAAAACATATGAGAGATTTTTTTGTAGTTTACTAAAAATATCAGAAAAATCTTTAGATCTATGAAAAAAGAGTTTTGATGTACTAAGAACTTCATTATTAACTCCTACAGGACCTGGTGTGAATAATTTCATCTTTTAAATCTTAAAGAAATTAGATAATTCTACTTTAGGAAGTGGATAATTCATTGTAATATCTTCAATATCTTTATTATTGTATATGATTTGAGCGCTTAGAAAAGCTACATAACGGGCAATTGTTAATTTTCCTGGTAATACAGTTAAGAATTTTGGAGAAGTATCAAAATTAGAAATAATTGAAAAGTCTCTCTTTACATTGCCAAACTCAGATCCAACAATATTTGAAGCTTTTTCATGTGTTCTAACTCCTGTCCATATTTCGACCAGATCTTTTCTCTGTATATTATTTACAAATTCCTTTGCTGTATTAATAACTAAATCGATACCCATTTCTGCCTCTTCTTTTGTTTTATCACTCCAAGTAGATCCTATTAATGTTCCATCTGAAAGTGGAACGAGAACGTCCCCAGCAGAGTTTTTTGCTGCTCTAGTAACAATCCTGTTCGTGAGATTGCGTTTAAATTTAAACATCGAACCGTAAATTTTTTCAAGAGTAAATTTTTGATTAAAAATTGATGCAACAGCATCGGAATCTTGTCCGGTAGCGTTAACAACATAATCAAATGAATCATTCGTACCATCAGAAAAGTTAACAATCCACTTATTGTTTCCATATTGTGATGCATTAATAGTTGTATTATTTTTGAGAATAACATTTCTGTCCTTTAGATCTTGAATGTAGCATGCTGTTAATAATTTCGTATCAACAATATAATCTGCAGTGAGAAATCCTCCAGATACATTTTTGTTTAAATTGTTTTCGTATTCCTGTAGTTCGTCTTTATTTATATACTTTATAGGGATTCCTGTTAACTCAGAGTTTTTTTCAAATAGTTGAGAATACTCTGAAGTATCATTTGAAAGGACGGTAAATAATCCTTCTTCTTTTCCAATGCAATGCTTCGCTATTTTTCTCATATTCTGATTTTCCTGATAGCAAAGATTGGCAACATTGAGATCACTAACTAAATATCGTGCTCCTGAATGAAGCATTCCGGCACAATTCACAGTTGTTCCTTTTGCTAATTCACCTTTGTCAATTAGTAAAATGCTTTCTCCTCTTAGGCATAAATCTCTGGCAATAGATAAACCAGCGATTCCAGAACCAATTACTAAAACTCTCATGTTTGTTGGTAGAAATTAATTTAGTTCGCATTTAAAAGAACACTGTCAAACTTTCTTTAAGTGACAATTCTCTATGTGTTTGCAAATTCTACCATAACAACAAGATAAATTAAACAGATTCTGATGCTATTTTTTATAGAATATGGTATAAGACATGAAGGATATTTAATATGGATTAAAAGTTAACTCTTAAACTAGAGATGAGTAGAAGTTACAAATTAATACAACTTAATGTTCTTAATTTTGTGTATTTTGACAAAATTTTAGACCTTCTCAATAAAGAAAATCCTGATATTGTTACTTTTCAAGAAGTAAGTGAAAACAATTTAATTAGGTCTCAATCATTTGCAGATACTTCCAAGTATAATAATTATAATTATATTGTTGAACT
>DASZTI010000067.1:0-2046 GCA_035548215.1 Candidatus Dojkabacteria bacterium | reverse complement strand
ATGAATAAATCAACGATTAAATCAATCAAAGTTAGAGCTAAAAATCTCCTTCTGTTATATAATTAACAATGCGAGATCCAAAAATAAAAAAATATAATAAAGATTTTGACTATTCATATGCTTTTGGTATTTATCCTACTTTGGATCTTTTGAAATTAAAGCCAGAAAAAGTACTTAAAGTTTTGATTAAACAAGAAGCCTTTGGGAGTGATGGAGTAGAGGAGATTTTAGAAATCTGTAAAGCAAAAAATATTAAATATGAAATTGACGATCATTTAATAGAGAAGCTGGCAATTAAAGAGAATACATATACAGTTGGAATTTTTGAAAAATATCAGACGGAATTAACTAAAGATACTAATCATGTTGTATTAGTTGAACCTAGAAACATGGGTAATATGGGTACAATTATTAGAACCATGGTGGGGTTTGGTATTAAAGATCTTGCAATTGTAAGGCCTGCTGCAGATATTTTTGATCCTTTAATTGTTCGATCAGCAATGGGGGCTTTTTTTAGTATTAACTTTAAATATTATGATTCTTTTCAAGAATATTTTGCAGAGTTTCCAGAGCAAACCAATTATATGTTTATGTTAAAAGGAGCAAAGAAATTGGAAGAAGTTGAGTTAAAACAACCATTTTCTTTAGTTTTTGGTAATGAGAGTACTGGACTGCCATATGATTTTTCAGAGAAAGGTATTAGTGTCTTTATTCCTCATAATAACGAGATTGATTCCTTAAATCTTTCTGTTGCTGTTGGGATTGCTTTGTATAAGTCGAGCATTTAATTTAAGTTAAAAAGACTATGAATAAGCCTGTTTGTATAACATTTGCAGCACCAGTTGGTTCTTCAAAGTCTCCAATTGCTAACTATTTATCTTGGAATCTGGACATTCCTGTTTTTAATAAAGACCCTATACAGACAGAACTTCAAGAAAATTTATTGAAAGTTGATGTTAAAGACGATTTTTACAACTCTATCGTAAAAGAAAGAACTAGGGCTGCTTTTGCCAAGAAACGAACCTTTATTTATGATGCAAGCGTCGATAGGGTTTGGGGAGATATTAAAGAATTGGCAATGCAGAATGGTTATGAATGTTTTGTTATAAGTATTACACTAACCAAAGAGAGATTAGTAAAAATGTATGAAGTTAAAGGATACTTAGAAAGTCTTAAGAGAATTGATCAATTAATTGAGGATCACAAAAAGTTTCTTGAACAATATTCTTCGGATGTTAGTCTCACAATTGATGATGACAACTTCATGGGTAGATTAGAGTTATGTTTAAACGAGGCAACTGCTTTTCTAAAAAAGAACTAGAAAAGGTATAATATGGCTATGAACAAGCTATATCTTCCAAACTTTAACCTTTATGCAACACTTCTTGGTGGACAATCTTTTTCATGGAATAAAGTCGAAGGAGAAGAAGACTCTTTTGTTGGAACAACTTCTTCACATTTAATTAAGGTTAAAAGGGTAGGTGAAAATATCTTTTGGCAAACATACCCTAAGAAAGATGATTTGGACTATTTCTCTAAATATTTTAGGTTGAATGATAATTATGAAGATATTGTTAATAAATATCCTAAAGATGAGTATGTTAAAAAGGCTTTAGAAAGGTTCAAAGATATTAGAATTCTTCAACAAGAGTTTGAAGATGCTTTAATAGGTTATATATGTTCATCAAATAAGAATATTAAAGGAATTAGAGTTTGTATCAGAAATCTTTCAGAAAAATTTGGGGAAGAGATTGAAGTTGAAGGAGATAAGTATAAGTTATTTCCTAAGATTGAAAAACTTTCCAAAGCTGAAATTTCTGAGCTTTTAGAAACAAAGATTGGATTTAGAGCAAAATATGTAAAAGAAGCTTCGGAAAGATATGTTAAAGGAGAATTTGAAAATATTAATAACGAAGATTACGAAGTTGCTAAGAGTAGATTAATTCAACTTAAAGGTGTGGGAGATAAAGTTGCTGATTGCGTACTTTTGTACTCACTTAAACACGACCATGTTTTACCCTTAGATGTTTGGGGTAAAAGAATTGT
>DASZTI010000066.1:0-1970 GCA_035548215.1 Candidatus Dojkabacteria bacterium | reverse complement strand
TGGGCTAAAAAGCAATTAGCACCAAAGTGAAACTCATGTTTATTTCCCTTACTTAAAAGTTTATCATTGTAGTTTTTTGTTACCACAAAAAAAGCCAGTTTCTTTTGATCGGGGGAAAAAAGAATTGTATCAATAAATACTTCAGTCGATGAATCGAACTCTTTGGGATAAAAAGGTCCTCTTTTTTCTTTAATGAATGCTTTAATACTATCAAAAAGTATTGCCTCATATTTTTTATACGTTTCACGATTAGTAGTATCTCGATAGAAATATTTATTCGGATGATCACTTGAGCTTTTGCAACCAATTAAGGAACAAAATGTTATTAATAAACTAAGTAGCATAATGATAATTTTTAAGCCTTCATTTTTTTTTAATTGTTTGTTTGCTGCTCCCATTGTTGTGTTGTTTCATTCCAGGTATAAGTTCCCTCTGCTAATTTTGATATATCATCAAAAAATGAGAAAATAGTATGTTTCCCTTTATTATCTGAGTTTTTTTCATCATCATTGGTATAAAGCTCATATGTGCCTTTTTCCTTTTCATTAGCAATACTAAAAAATCCACCGTCATGTAAAAATTGTTGCTTCTTTCTCTTTCCGTCGTTCTTAATAGTATTTGCCTGATAAGGATCAAAATCTGCAACCAATGTTATCCTAACTTGCTTTTTTAATTCTGGGTGTTCGTTTAAATATCTTGTTATTCCTTCAATATACCCATCCCCATAGACACTGCCCATGCTGTGAGTTATTATTTTTATAGTTTCATCTACCACTCCATTTGTTCTATGCAAACTTTCAATTATGGCGGGTGCGTCAGAGTATCCCTGATCTCTACCAGCACCTCGTCTCGATCTTGCTAGTTGGCCATGGTGACCGTCAACATACATTCTATGATCATCTCCTAATTGTTTAGATACTTCCAAGTCGAACGCCTTTCCTGTTTGAACAGGCCCGTTGTATTGATAATGTACATCACCGTAATCCACGTTTATACTTCTCGTTTCCCAATCTCGCCAATACCACTGCGTGCCTTTTTCAGTGTTGCTCATGGTAAACCCGTTGACAAAAATTACTAAGTTACCATCCGGATCTATCGCATTTGTTGGCTGATTTGCGGCATAAGCATATGGAGTAATATTTTGATACAATTCCACCTTATTATCCAATCTTTGCCATCTGCCAATTTGAGGATCATAGAATCTTGCACCAAAATCGTATTCTTCAAACCCTGAGCCATCAGCGAATTCCTTATTGTTTAGTTCTTTTCCTCCAAACTTATACTTATTCTCAGGTGTATTGTTTAAAGCCTTTGAACTTATCCCCTTCATGGTCAACCCGAACGGATAATAATGCGTCTCCTCCAGTAGCGGCCCCCGGGTATGAGTTACCTGCAGATTGTCAAAGAACACGTCAATGTTGGGTGTCTCATTGCTTACATAAATATACAAATATCCACTCTTGGGTATCGTTAAAGTTCCGGGACAGTGGGTCTCGTTCCCCGCCGTGTCTGCCATTGGATTTGTGCAAAGACTGGCGACACGGCGTCTGCTGTTATTCACTTCATCAAATCAATATCTTCCAAATACTGGTACCCGGTTATTTCATAAACGCCTTGCTCACCAGTATGATACTATTTTTGTTGATCGACGACGTGTCCACCCCACCCACAAAGCTTCCCTGTGAGACACGTCTATGAAGTTTAAGAAGACACGGCAGGGAAGAAAGGAACAGGGTGTGCTCATAAAAATTATCTCCGCCTACGTCAGAGACTTTAAAGCTAAACAGGCTTACGCTTCGTAAAGCAATAAAGCCCGGCACTGCCGGGCTTTTACTTTATCTCAGATATGTATTTCTAACTTTAGTTAGAGGGTGGTGAGACAACTGTTATCTTATTGTACCAAAAAATTCTGGCTTTTTCAGGTTCATCTTTTATATTGTAAGTTGGAGGGATTTCTTTTTCTTTAGAGA
>DASZTI010000065.1:0-2960 GCA_035548215.1 Candidatus Dojkabacteria bacterium | reverse complement strand
GGTTTTATTTTTCATCGTTCATCCTGCAAAATATTGGCTATTTAAATATGTTGCTCAAAATCTTAAAAAAGATGGACATGAAGTTGAATGGGTTATTACAAGTAAAGATGTTTTAGAAGATCTCCTAAAAAGAGATGGTTGGGAGTATACAAATATTTTCCCTGAAGGAAGGCGAAAGAAATATTTTCATCCTTTTATTACATTAGTAATTAATACATGGAAAACACTCATTAGATTGTGGAAGCATATGTGGGGCAAGCATTATGATATGGTCGTTTCAGGTGATATTATAACTTTCATCGCATGGCTCAAAGGTATTCCTGCCCTTGTCCCAATTGATGATGGATTTAATGTTGTTCCGGAATACTCGGTAAGCTGGATGTGGGCTAGAAAATTAGTTGCCCCAGCTGTTACAGATTTTGGTCCCTTTAATTATAAGAAATTAGGATATAAATCAAATCACGAATGGGCATATATTAATCCTAAGTATTTTAAACCTAAGAAAAGTATTGTTAAACAATTTAATCCTAAAGGGAAGAAGTATTTCTTTTTAAGACTGGTTTCATTGACTGCTTCTCATGATTTGCATAAGAAAGGAATAAACGACAGACAAGTGAAGAAGTTAATTGCTTTACTGAGCAAATATGGAAAGATATATATTAATAGCGAAAAAGGTCGAGAACTAAAACCTGATCT
This sequence comes from Candidatus Dojkabacteria bacterium, assembly GCA_035548215.1. Classification (GTDB taxonomy): domain Bacteria; phylum Patescibacteriota; class Dojkabacteria; order SC72; family SC72; genus DASZTI01. Next base: position 2,264 of record DASZTI010000065.1, on the reverse strand, counting down.
TCAAAAGTATCAAATACATGTTGATCCAATAGATATTCATAATGTGATGTATTATGCCGACATGTATATAGGTGATAGTCAGACAATGGCGTCTGAATCAGCCCTTATGGGTGTTCCAACTTTTAGATGTAACGATTTTGTTGGCAAGGTTGCATACTTAGAAGAAGAACAGGAATATGGTTTAGTATATAACTATAAACCAAAAGACTTTAATAAGATGTTAAAAGAAATAGAGAAAACTTTGAAGATGAAAAATGCAAAAGAAGAGTGGAAGAAAAGGGTTAAAGTATTTGCTAAAGATCATATTGATACAACTAAGTTTTGGGTTGATTTAATCGAATCTTATGACAAATCTAAAAAGTAAAAACATCCTTTATATTACCCATGCCTATAAAGATTGGATAAAAGATCCTATTGAAGTCATGGCTAAAGAATTTAACCATGTTTATGTCCTTGTTAGATACCATCCAATTTCCGACATTTTGGGGTTCTTGAATATTCCAACCCTTAAAATTTATTCTGCAAAGTATAAGCTTAAAAATGAGAAGCTTCCAAAGAATGTCACTGTGTTACCAGTTAAAATGTGGTATGTACCAACAACCAAATGGATTGATCAAATTGGTGATTATCATTTCAACGAAGTAGAAAAGATTATAAAGGAGCAAAGCATTAAGTTTGATATTGTCCATTCTCATATTGTATGGAGTGCAGGATATGTAGGGATGAAATTAAAAGATAAATATAATGTCCCATTTGTATTAACTGCACATGGTCGTGATATTTATCAAAGGCCATATGAAAGTAAATTAAGGATGGAAACCACTAAGAAGATTTTAAAATCTGCGGATAAAATGATTACAGTAAGTAATTTCCTTGCAAAAGAAATTTTTAAGATTGCAAAACGAAAAGATATTGAAGTAATTCCAAATGGTTTTAAAGAATCTAAGTTTAAGAATATAGAACAGACACAAGCCAGAAAGAAACTTAAGTTAAGCTTAAAGAAAAAGATTATAGTAACCGTAGGAAATATTGAGCCGATTAAGGGCCATAAATATTTAATAGAAGCTGCCAAAGAAATTATAAAAACAAAAGAATATTCTGATGTATTATTTGTAATTATTGGTAATGGACCTGACAGATCAAAGATAGAAGGTATGGTTAAGAACTTAGGTTTGCAAAAGAATTTTATTTTTACTGGGATAGTTCCAAATGAAAAAATTGGATTATACAACAGTGCAGCAGATCTATTCGTATTGCCAAGTTTAGGAGAAGGCAATCCAACCGTTATGTTTGAGGCTTTAGCATGTGGTTTACCTTTTATTGGTACAAATGTCGGAGGGATTCCTGAAATAATTACTAAGGATTGTGGTTATGTTGTTGAGAGTAAGAATGTAAAAGAATTAATTGAAAGTATTACTAAAGGATTAAAGAAAAAATGGAATAAGAAAAAAATAATTGATTATGCTAAACAGTTTGAATGGAATAATATTTGTAAGAAGATATTAAAAGTATATAGATCTCTTTAGGCTATTATAAGTTCCCTGTTAGATTTTGTAGCAGTAGTAGATGTTCTAATGAGCGATATTAAATCACCTCATAAGTTAGTTTATCACCGATTCTCAAATTCAATTGTTTTGCGGCATTTCCTCTAACTAGAGCTATATCAATCATGTTAGGAAGTGATGTGCTTGGATATACAACAAATGTTCCAGTTTGGCTGCTCATCATTCTTCCAGTAACATATTCCGCGTTGGTTAAAAATTGACCATTTTTAGATAACTTGATTTTGAACCCATCGTTAAAGTCCAGTTTTCCATAAATCTTTAAATTCCCATAATTATCAATATGTACTATTTCTCCATCACTTATATCCAAAGGAACTATGAAATCGTTATTTCTATCTTCGCCAAACTTCTTATAATCAACACCCAATGCAAGACCAACAGCAATCGCCCCGTATATTACATGGGCCCCAAAGGTTCGATGCATTGTTTCTTCACTAAATCGAGTATCATAATCTTGTGGGACATTCTCGCCTGGAAGGTAAATGATTTGGCCATTAATAACAAAAGGCTTCTTTGTAGTTATTTCAGCTAAATAATCAAATTCAAAGTCTCTAGCAATCCAATCAAATATTCCATTGTTTGATCCCATTAAGATTAAGTCTTTACCCTTTATTTTTGCAATGATATCAGACTTAAAAGTTTGGTGTGGGGCTACGTTCGTAAATATTACAGCTGGAGAAAGATATGACTTTGCCATTA
>DASZTI010000064.1:0-8863 GCA_035548215.1 Candidatus Dojkabacteria bacterium | reverse complement strand
CTTCTAGGCGATTAAGTTCTAATTTCCTTTATAAACCTATATGGAAAGTAATCAAGAAGAGAGAGAAAGAATTAATACGATTAAAAAAGTTTAATCCTGTTAGTGAGATATAAAAAAGAGGGGCTGTCATTGACAACCCCTGCATCTATTGAGATTTTATCACCATCTTGACGTATGGTCAACTTCAAAAGAAATTGAATATAAGGATTTTATTTGGTTAAATGTTGAATCAAATCTTCTTTCTCTGCAACTTCAATCTGCTCTCCAGTAGTCATATCTCTAACAACATACTTATCTTCTTCAACAAAGATTACGAAAGGAATCTTCTTCTTAGAACCATATGAAAGCTGTTTTCTCAAATCGTTCTCTTCAAGAATATTTTCAGTATTAATACCCTCACTTCTTAAGTAATTGGCCAATTCCATATTCTTAACCAAATCCTTTTTATTTACTAAAGTTATTAAAACTTTAGTCGTTGTTATATTTGTAGAATCAGGAAAAAGCTTGTATGTATTCATAAAGTCTTCCATAGTTACACTTCCCCAACCTATACCAAAAGCAGGAATCTTTGGCTTATCAAAAATATCAAGTAAATCGTCATACCTACCACCACCAAACAAAGCTCGAGGATTCTCGCTACTACCTACATCAAACATTTCAATTACGGTACCAGTATAATAAGCGATTCCTCGCATAATATAAGGTTTGAATTCAAAGTTAGTAAGTTCTAATTGCTCACACAAATCAAAAAGCTTTATTAATTCCTCAGCACCTTTGCTCTGATCCTTTAAAGCATACAAACCTTTAAGGTCCATACTTATAAAGTCCATGAGTTTTTCAATCTGCAACTTATCAAGCCCTATATCTTTTAAGAAATCTTTAAAGTTATTTGGCTCCATCTTTGTAAAGTTATCAATTGCTCTAGCAACTTGTGGAATTTGTTCTGCTTTGAGTTTTAAGATTTTCTCAAAAAGATAATCCATCAAATATCGATTATTAACATAAACTTTCCAAGAACTCTTTGGAGCTTTAATCTTCTCCATAACAGTATTTATGAACTGAAAGATTTCTGTTTCTGCTGTAATGTTTGCAATTCCAAACATATCAATATTAAGTTGGAAAAATTCTCTACTTCTACCCTTCTGTGGCTTTTCGTATCTATAGAATTTATCGATACTAAACCAACGAATTGGTTTAGGAAGTTCATTAACCTTTTGAGCAATCAATCTTGCAACCGATGGCGTCATTTCAGGTCTAATTGCGACTTCTCGTCCTCCCTTATCTACAAAGTTATAAAGTTGGGTATTAGCAAGCTCATCACCGGATTTTGCTCGATAAATATTAGCATCTTCAATAATTGGAGTGTCATACTCCTCATAACCAAACTCAATGGCGGTTTGTCTCCATATATTAAAAAGATAATTTCTTTTGGCCATATCTAAAGGGAAATAGTCTTTTGTCCCCTTGTATGGTTGTACGGATAATTTATAGTTTTTCATTAAAATAGTTAATCAAATTAAATGTATAAAACGCGTCAAACAGGCATTAATTACAATGTCTTTGATTACTTACGCTGTATTGTCTTTTCTTGCTACTTTTATCCATTTAGAATATTATAAACTATGAAGGTTTTGAAAGGAAATATTCCTAATTTAGATAATACCATTAATTCCCAATTACTTCCTAATGAGAAAGTAATAAAAAAATTCAGTGTTGTACCTTTAGATCTCAAATTCGAAAAGATTGATACTTGCTTTATTATCCTCACTAATGCACGGCTTTTTGTCACATATGACCAAGTCATTGAGATCTATGATCTTAAAGATACTGTTATAGATAAAATAGGCGTAGAACCAACTTTTACCTTGTACGGGAGCATAATTACGGGTAGTTATAACCTTAGATATGATTTTGATAATGCTATGAGTGCCCTTAAGCAAGCTGAATCACTCTTCAAATTGTCTATTTATGAAGAAAATACTGTGCCAAAGGACTTTATTCTCACAGCAGATGGTAAAACTGCTCGAAATTATCAAACTTGGGCAATGTATCAAATTATTAAAAGTACCAAAAATGAAGGCCAATATAATCCAATTTTAGATGAAATTGTTAAATCTTCCTTTGCAGATTACAATCCTACCCTACTTTTAAGACTGTTATTCATCTTACTTGGGTTTGTTGTAGTAAAAGTTGTTTCCGCGTTTTTCTACAACTTTTGGTTCTCACTGGTAATAAACATTGTATTAGGGTCGTTTTTAATATATATGAGCTATCGAGTTTTTGTCCTCTATCAAGAAACACTTAAAAAATACGAAAGGGTGTACCTTAGCTTCAAAGTTTAATATAATACATAGATATGAAATATAAAGTAGGCTTAACTGACCGAAAAGATAATAATAAAGGATTCTCACCTATGAAGCATAGGCCAGCCACTGTAACTTCAAAAAGTACTTTCTTAAGTAGCTTTTTAGAAAGAAAAAATCCTGCAAAAAGGATTGGAAATACAGCTGGAACTGGTAAAAAGAAGAGTTTTAAAGAGAAATTAGGAAAGTTTATATACATTTCATTAGGTGTTCTCTTCTTCCTAGGTTTAGTTGTTATGATTGCGGCGGGAATATATCTTAAGCAAATTGAAGCACAACTCCCTGATGTAAACACATTAGATGATAGACAGAGTTCATTAAGTACGGAAATTTATGATAGAAATGGCAAGCTTCTTTATACTATACATGGCGACGAGAACCGAGAATTTGTAAAGATTGAAGATATTCCAGATAAAACAAAATGGGCACTTCTTGCTGCTGAAGATATTAACTTCTATGAACATAAAGGCGTTGACCTTGTTGGTATTGCAAGAGCTGTATATATTAACTTAACTCACGGTGGTGAATCTGTATCTGGTGCGAGTACCCTTTCTCAACAGTTGATTAGAATGACTGTATTAAAAGATGCTTTAGGTACTGCTGGAGCTACAAACAAGAACTATTTAAGAAAAGTTCAGGAGATCCTCTTAACCATGAAGATGGAACAGATCTATACAAAAGATCAGATTCTTCAAAAGTATATGAATGAAGTACCACTTGGTGGTGCTAACTACGGTTTCCAGGCTGCGTCTAAATATTATTTTGGTAAAGATGTTAAAAACTTGGATCTTGCACAAAGTGCAATGATTGCAGGTATTATTCAATCACCAGGAGTTTATGACCCTATTTCAGGTTCAAGACCTGATTTAGCTGTTGATAGGCAGAATTATGTTTTAGACCAGATGTTGAAGCATAAAGATGTTACGGGAGTTACTGAACAGGAAGTTGAAGCTGCTAAAAAGGAAAAATTAGTATTCAAAACTGCGAATATAAATATTTTAGCTCCACACTTTGTATTCTATGTTAAACAACTCTTAATTGACCAATTCGGAGTACAAGCTGTTAACTCTGGAGGATTAAAAGTCACAACAAGTTTAGATCTTTCTATACAAAAGATTGCTGAAGAAGAGATTAAAGCAGGAACCGCTAAATATGGTAAACCATGGGGTGTAAATAATGGTGCTGGTTTAGTAATTGATCCAAAGTCTGGAGATATTCTAGCTATGGTTGGTTCAATTGATTACTACAATATTAAGAATAGAAAAATTGATGGTAATGTTAATGTAACCATTAGTCCTCGACAAATGGGCTCATCAGTAAAACCATATAACTATTTAACAGCCTTCCATATGGGTTATGGACCTTGGTTGTTAACTCCTGATATTAAGGAATTTAGATTCGGTGGTTATCAACCTAGTGACTGGGATAACAAGTATTATGGTCCAATTGTTGCAAGACAAGCTATCATTCAATCTAGAAACATTCCTGCAGTATATACTCTTCAAATGGTTGGTATTGATAACTTCCTTAATACAGCACAAACATTAGGTATTAAATCTTGGACAAATGTTGATTCATATGGTTTGAGTTTGACCTTAGGATCTGCTGATACAACATTACTTGAGCATGCAAGCGCATATACTGTTTTTGCAAATGAAGGTATTAAAAGAGAAATAAGACCAATTCTTAAGGTGGTTGATTCAAATGGTAAAGTGTTAGCTGATAATCAAGTTGATCCTGGTAAAAGAGTTTGGGATGAAAAAGAAATCTATGAAATGAACTGGGTTCTTTGTGATATCGGCAACTTTGGTGACCAGCCTCTTGATAGGGAGTATTTCTATAACAATAAGAGAATGTATTGTGGTAAGACTGGTACAACTAACGGTCCTACAGACTTAGACGCCTTGGTATATCATAAGAATCTTCTTGTCGCTATTTGGAATGGAAATAATGATAATACTCCAGTACCTGGTGCTTGGAGTACGACTGTGCCTCTTCCAATCGCTTCAAATATCTTAACTAGACTTGCTGGTAAATATAAACCGGAGAGCTTCACTCGACCAGCTGGAGTTGTTGCTGCTCAAGTTTGTAGTGATACTGGAAAACTTGCTACTAAAGATACAAATTGTAAAAAAGTTGCAACAGTCTATGTTGTCGGACATGCACCTGAAACAGATAATAGAGAGAAGATTAAAATATGTAAGGACAGTAACTTAATATCTTCAAATCCTGAAGTTTCAAGTCAGTTTGGAGTTTTAATAGATGGTTTTGTGTTAAATAAGAAGTTAGAGAATTCGGTACAACAAGCTAACTTTGATAAATATATTCAATCAATAAAGTCACCAAAATATTTCGCAAAGATGCCTGAGACTGCTGATTGTAAATTACCATTAGGTCCTGATAATGCTCCTGTCGTAAGTATTACCGCCCCTGTTAACAATGCTAATGTATATGCGGGTGATTCTGTTACAGTAACCGCACAAGGCCAAGCATTAGAAAGTATTACAAAGATTGAGTTCTACTTTAATAACAATGTACTTCCATTTAGTACAGTAACATCTTCACCATATACTACAACATTGGCTATTCCATCTAGTCAGACTCCAGGAGCTTACCCAATTAAAGCAATAATTTATGACAACTTTGGTAAAACTGGAACTGCACAGATAAATATTAATGTAAATGCGCCTCTTATGACTACACATATAACTGCTCCTGCTAATGGTTTCGCAATCACAACTCCAACTGCAACCCTCAAAGCAACAGTTTCTAACGGGACTCCATCAAGTGTTGTATTTAATATTACTGGACCAAGCTATTCGAGTACTGGAAACTCAGCCGTCCTTATTGCTGGTGAATGGACATATAACTGGGTATTAGGAAGTGCTCCTAATGGTGCATATACAATACAAGTAGTTGCGCAAGGTCTTAACACAGCAACAGATACAGTGTCTGGTGCTGTTAATAGATAATTAATAACTCTCTTCTATATATTGAAATTCTTTGAAAGGTTTGTTTTAAACTCTTTTACCTTGAAGTTTTTCTGAGACTTTCTTAGCAATCTTCTCTCGTATTGCATTAATCTCTTTATTTTCTAATGTTTTTTCTTTAGGTTGTAATGAAATTCTAACAGTAATCTTTTTAATCTTCATGTCATTATCATTACTATATATATCAACAGGAGTTACAGTTGTGTTTATCTCCTTGTTGTTAATACTTTCAGAAATGACTTTGTAAAGATCGTTATATTGAGTCTCATAAGGGACTTGGAAACTATAATCTTCAACTACACTTGGGTATCTAGAAGGTTCGACATAATTTTTGAAGTTATGCATTGATGAATAGATTTGACCAAGATCAAACTCTGCGAGTGAAGTATATTTAGGTAGTCTAATCACTTGTTTTAATGAATTACTTGCTTCACCCAATACACCTAAAACATTGCCATCGCTGTATACAACTGCACTTCGATATGGATTGAACATACTAAATTCTCTTCTTATCCATAGTGGTAACTTATCAAACTCAACATCGACTAAAAGTTTGTATTCAATCTCCTTAAGTTTGAGTTTAGTAATTAAGTCGTTGAATAATGCTTTCATTGAATAATATGACGATCCTTCACTTTGCTTATCAAGAGAAACTATTGCTAGATATTCTCTTTCTGCAGGAAGATTTTCCTGAGTATCGATTTCAGATTTATTATGGCCTTTGTTAAGCTCATACATAACAAAATCATCAAAGCCATGAATTAAGTTTTCCTGAACCTTTTCAACAATACTTGGAAGAACTGAAAGTCTCATATATGAAAGTTCTGGAGAAAGAGGATTCTTAATATGATAGATATCGTTATATTCGACCTTGCATCTATCTAATAAGGTCTTGCTTACTAAGTTGTATGTTAATGCTTCGTTACCACCATTGTTTGAAAGAATATTTCTAACTCTATTCTTGAAATCTACAAAAGGATTACCATTTGAAGGTAAAATAGTCCTTGTTGGTAAGGTTATTTTAATATTGTCGTAACCAAATTGGCGACCAAGATCTTCATAAATATCTTCAGGAATAGCGATGTCTTGCCTTAGCGTTGGAACCTTTATGACTAATTCATCATCATCCCCATTTTTAATCTCACTTACATTATAATTAATGTTTGTAAGGATAGTTGTCATTTGTTGGGTTGTTAATTCTAAGCCTAATTTTTGATTAGCTTTTTTAACAGAGATATTAATGCTCTTTGCTTCAATTGGTGAAGGATAAATATCTTGAACTTTTGAAGCTTGTTTACCACCAGCTAACTCTCCTAGCATTTCTAGTGTTTTAGCTAACACAACTTGCGTTAAGTTAGGATCAAGAGCTTTAGTAAATCTTGTTACAGCATCGGTGTAGATACCTAATTTCATTGAGGATCGTCTAATGTTGTATCGATCAAAATTAGCACACTCAATTACAATGTTTTTTGTATTATCATCAATTTCTGTGTCTAATCCCCCCATAATGCCAGCTACTCCAAGAGGACTTTTGGCATCTGCGATTATTAAAACGCTATCATCAAGCTCAACTGTCTTTCCATCGATAACTGTTAGCTTTTCACCGTTTTTAGCAAGTCGGGCAATTATTTGAATTCCACCTTGTGTTTCAAGATCTTTTTTAGCAACCTTGTCATAATCGTATGCATGAAGTGGTTGAGATGAAAGATACATAAGGTAGTTAGTTACATCAACAACATTGTTAATAGGTCTAATGCCTGCTTTCAGAAGTTCAATCTTTAACCACATTGGAGATTGTTTAATCTTTATATCTTTCATTGTGACTGCCATGAAGCGTGAGCAGAAAACTTCTGCCTGATTCTCAATTTTAATAGGTAATTGAGCTTCGTCTTCATAATCGGTGCTTAATGCTTGTACTAACCAATCAGGAGTTACAAATGGAAGGTTTTGAATACCTGAGATTTCTCGTGCAATATTGATTAAACCAAAGAGATCACCTCTATTTGCTAATGCTTTGTTCTCAATATCAAGAATAGTGTCATTTAAATCCAATTTCTCAGCTAGACTATCACCAGGTTGAGCTTTCACATCATTAAGTCGCATTACTCCAGTATGATCATTACCAAAATCAAGTTCTCTTGCTGAAGCTAACATACCATTAGATTCAAAACCTTTGAGCTTTACTTTAGTAATAACCCCATCAAACTTTTCTGGATGAGTATTATATGGAACTTTAACGCCAGGTGCTAAGTAAGCAACTAAGTCCCCTACTTCAAGAGTTTTATCTCCAGCTACAACTTGAGTTGTTTCTGTTCCAATGTTTACTTGGTATACGCCAAGCTTATCAGCTTCAGGATGATCCTTTTTCTCCATGATCTTTCCTATTACAATGCCTTTGTATTTCTCAGCCCAATCTTCAATGTTTTCAACAGCACCAATTTGCTTAAAGACTTTCTCTATTAATTCTTCTTTTGAAAGATTAATTTTTGTATATTTTTTGAGTGAATTAATTGCTACTCTCATTAAAATTGCTTTAAGAAATTAAGGTCGCCACTATGGAATCTTCTAACATCTTCAATACCATTTTTAATCATGACAAGTCTGTCTAGACCAAATCCCCATGCAAAACCAGTATATTCATCTGGATTTATTCCACCTTCTCTTAATACAAATGGATTGACCATACCACAACCCATGATCTCCATCCATCCGCTATATCCACAAACTGAGCATCCAGTCTTTTTACAGAATGGACAACTACACATTACTTCAGCATCAGGTTCTGTGAATGGGAAGTATGCTGGTTGAATTTTAACTTCTAAGTCTGTTTGGAAGAATTTTTCTAAATATGTCTTGATTGTACCAAGCATATCACCCATGGAAATATTCTTATCAATATAGATCCCTTCGATTTGATAGAAGGTGTGTTCGTGTGAAGCATCGGTTGCTTCGTTTCGGTGCGTTCTACCTGGCATTACGACGCGTATAGGAGGATTTTTATATAGCTTCATAACTCTGTTTTGCATTGTTGAGGTATGTGCAGGAGGAATCAAACCTTCATCAGTCCAGAAAGTATCCCAAATATCTCTTGCAGGATGGCCTTTTGGAATGTTGAGTGATTCAAACATATGATAGTCATCATCAAGTTGTCTAGATTCAACAATATCAAAGCCCATGTTTTTGAAAATTCCTAAGATGTTTTCCATTTCGCTCATTAATGGGTGTCGAGTCCCTTCGCGTCTTAAAGTCATTGGTCTTTTATTTTCAGGAGTGTTTACATCAAATGGTGCTGTTGGATCAATTCTATCTGTGTTTTCTGCTGATTTAGTATCGTTTTGTTTTTGTTCTATACCTTCTGTGAGATATGTTTTAAGTTCATTTACCATTTCTCCGTATTCTTTTTTTTGTTCTACAGGTATGTCTGCGAATTTTTTGAAAAGTTGAGTAATGATTCCGTCTTGTGCTAAATATTTCTTTTTGAGTGTAGTGATATCAAGCTCTTTGAGGTCT
>DASZTI010000063.1:0-6115 GCA_035548215.1 Candidatus Dojkabacteria bacterium | reverse complement strand
ATGATATAAGGCCTATACATGAGTTTGTGAAAGCGAATTCTAAATATGAGCGATATTTACCAATTACAGAATTTCTAAATTCTGTTTCAACAAGATTACTAAAAAGTAGCTAAGACCTAATTATTGCCACAAATGGCATTGTTGCGTTATAATTCCTATTCATTTTATTAAGTCTTATATTTATGTTTCTTGATATTCAGGTAGACTCTCAAGCCAAAAGATCACAATTTAATTGTATGCTTAAAAATGGCAAAGGTAATGTTATGATGAACCCATTAGAAGCCTCTATTATTGAATCACATGATGACAATCGATTACGACCCTTATTTAAAAGAAATGGATTGGCTGGATACATCAAGCATCAAAATGATGAACCAATAAATATAAAAGTAATATTAAGATCTCGTCCAATACAAAACATCTTTCAAGCTATTATTATTAAAGACGGTGCTATTACTACTCAAGAACCCATTAAATTTAATACATTAAAGATTGAATTAACTCCTACCATTGATAATGAAGATCCATGTACAACGATATATCTCCTTCAAGATGATCATGAATTATTCTCATACGATATTGATCCATTGTAAATATTTAGATACTTTCTAGCTCAACCCATACTGGGCAATGATCAGAACCAAAAACTTCTCTAGATATACCAGCCGCCTTAACATTATCCTTAAGATTATCTGACACAAGAATATAATCAAATCGCCAACCTTGATTAAGAGATCTTAAAGGATCACGCAAATTCCACCAAGAATAATTTCCTATCTCTTTATTAAACATTCTGAAAGTATCAACATAACCTGTCTTTAACATATTACTAAACCATTCTCTTTCTTGTGGCATAAACCCAGAAGTACGAGGATTTTTAAAGAAGACATCGTCTTGAGTGTGAGCGACATTCAAATCTCCAATTATAATAACTTTTTTATTTTCCTTTCTTAGTTTTTTAGCTAATTTTAAGATTTCATTATAATAATTCTGTTTATATAAGAATCTTGTTTCATTCATATTACCGTTAGGTGTATAGAAGTTGAAGACATATATATCATTAACTTTCAAAAAAATAACTCGACCTTCATCATCCAGTGCCTTATTGTTTACACTCTTTGAAATATTCTCAACTCCAATATCAGATTTATAATACAGTGCTGTTCCACCATATCCCGGTCGTCCAGAATCATTAAAAAGAGCTTCATAACTACTAACAGATTTAAGAAAGAAAGATAATTGATCAGGATGTGCCCTTAACTCCTGAAGTCCAACAATATCAGGCTGATATTTATCTAAGAATTCAAGAAATTTATTTTCACAATTTCTGAGACTATTTACATTCCATGAATATATCTTCATAGAATAATTATACTAAAAATAACTTGAGAAGAAAGTTAATATTCTTCAACTAATTTATTTATTGGGTATGCTTTGAGAATATAATCAACAATTACGGCAGCATTGGTAATAGAACCAAAGGTGATACCAGTGTCAGAAAAGTATTGATCGTTTCCTCCTCTAACATTATTTCTTATATCTGGTGATTGATCTATTATTTGTGCAATTGTTAATATAAGATCATTACAAGTTTTTATCTTTGATAAAGCTTTAGGATCATTATTTATTGATTGACTTTGTCTAATGGAAACTCCACCATTTTTAAGATCAATTAAATTAAAGAAGAATCTTTGAATTGGGAACTCATAACCAATCTTTTCTGACAATCCATTGCTGATAAAATGATATATACATTCAACTATTGAGGGTATCGCATCATCATCACTCATCTCAAGCCATTCTTCAACAGTACACCTATTGTTTTCATTATAACCAACCAAATCTAAATTGGCTAAAACATAGTCTTTGAATTCTTCAGATGTAGAAACTCTTTTCCTTGAATCAATAAAATCCCCAAGCTCACTTTCAATAATTTCATTTAAATCAAAATGGGTAAGCGGTTTATTTCTATCATAGAAATGGTCAGTTAACAGGACAGAATCGTTAAGGTTCATTGGTATCATGTGTTGATAGTAATAAATAAATCAATAATTATACTATAAGACACACCAAGAATTAAAGGGCAAGTTTAACTTTTTTTATCATTTTTTAATTGGGTTAATGTAGCAATATTCTTATGCCTTAATTTGATAATCATCTAGTACTCTAAGCATATCTTCTTTGTTCTTTAATTGCATTAATTTGTTTTTTAATTGGGGTGCACCTTCAAAATCTCTGATATAAATCTTAAAATACTTTTTAAGGATCTCTATATTCTTATCCCTACCCCATGTTGATATAAAAAGTTCTATGTGCTTTTTTAATATCGAAATTCGAAATTCTGGTGTTAAAGAACCGGGATCAATCTCTTTATTAAATAGCCATAAGTTATCAAAAATTCCCCTGCCAATCATTAAGCCATCAACTCCGTACTTAGCTCCATATGTTTCTAACTGCTCACGGGTTTTTATATCTCCGTTTCCGATAATAATTGTATTAGGAGATATCTTATCCCTCAGTTTAATAATCTCAGGCATTAATTCCCAATGAGCAGGAACTTTAGACAACTCACTTACAGTTCTAAGATGAATAGTTAATGCATCAAGATTCTGTTTTAACAAACCTTCTAACCATTCTAGATTTACTTCGTTAAACCCAAGTCTAGTTTTAACACTAAGAGCAAAATCCTTCTTGGCATATTTTGTGACCGCCTCTTTTGAAGCATTTATTAATTCATTTGCTAATAAAGGATTGTTTATTAAGGCACTACATTGTCCTCTAGATATAACTTTATTCACAGGACAACCCATATTAATATCAACGCCATCAAAACCTAGTTCAATTACAAATTTTATACTTTCGATATATGTTTGAGGATTATTTCCCCATAATTGAGCAATTATTGGATGTTCATTTTCTGTATACCTTAAGCTATGCATTACATGATCTCTTCCTTTAGAGGAAAGTCCATCACAATTTGTAAACTCTGTAAAGAAAATGTCGGGTCGACCCTGTGAAAGTACTATCTGACGGAAAACAGTATCAGTAACATCCTCCATTGGTGCTAAAGCTGTAAAAGCAATGTTTTTCTCCCTTGCTTTATTTTTAAGTTCTAACCAAATATTTGCCATGGCGTATTTTACCTAAAAAACAAAGTTTAGAGAACTTATTTATATTTAATCCCCCAGAAACTTTCAAAGTAACTTCGCTTTAAGAATTCCATTGCCACAAAGTATATTCCAGAAATTATGATTACAATGCCTACGAGATATGGTGCAGGTACTACCATACCAAAGTATGTTCCAAGGCTTGTGTATGCGACTAACAGGATTAATATGAATGGTACAATTGAGAAAATTGTCATAATTAGACTTGGTATGCTCTTCCAGAATATTCTTGATGTTCTTATCGCTATTGTCGCGAGAAGTTCGGTCAGAATGGACTCTATTAACCACATTGTTCTAAAAAGTTCTGGTGAGGAGGTGACTGAAGTTATTACATAGATATGTAAAAAGTCAAAAAGTGTTCCTATAATGCCCCAGTATATTGAGAATTTAACAAATATTCCCATATCCCAATTCCTTGGTTTATCCAGCATTTCTTCATCAACATTATCAGTTGAGATAGCTAAGTGTTGAATATCTGTTAATGAATCTTCAAGTAGAACCTGTATTGGTAACATTGGAAGGAACTTTAAAAAGATTGAAGCAAAAGTAATCGTTACAACATTACCAAAACTAGAACTCATTGTCGTAAATATAAATTTCATCGTGTTACAAAAGACCTTTCTTCCTTCTAGTACGCCCTCAGCAATTGTTTTCAAACTTCTTTCCAAGATAATAATATCGGCACAATCTTTAGCAACATCAACACCACTATCAACTGAGATTCCCACATCAGCAATCTTTAAAGCTCCTACATCATTAATACCATCCCCAATATAACCAACAACATGCCCAGCCCCTCTAATCGCTTGTACTATATTTAACTTCTGTTCTGGCGTAACTCTAGCGAAAACATTGTACTTATTTACAACCTCATTAAAATCTATAACAGATTTCTTCTGTAATTCCTCTAGATCATCTCCACTAAAAACTTTGTTATCAACGATATTTAGTCCGACTCTGTTACATATTTCTTTAGTGACTTCAGGACTATCCCCAGTTATTATTTTTAAATGAATATTCAATTTTTCAAGACTATTAAAATCTCGTTCCATATGTTCCCTTGGACTATCCATAAGTAATGTAAACCCAATTAAAGTCAGTTCTTTTATTTGAGAAACATCCTTGATTCTTAATTCGTTGTTTATAGATTTCTTTATCCCGATACCAATAATTCTATAACCCATATTCTCATAATTTTTCAATTTTCTTTGGATATGAGATTTATTAGATGAATTTAAATTAGAATTATTAATTAAAATTTCGTAAGCACCCTTAACAACCAATGTTTCGTGATTATCACCGAAATCAGCTAGAATACCCATGGTTCTAGTATTGAAATCAAAATCCCAGGCCTTATTTAACTTTACAAAATTATTAAGTTTAAAGCTTTTAAATGCATTCCAAATAGCTTCATCAATTGTATTAAGCATTATTTGAGAATTTATTTGTGGATTGTAGGCATTACATACTAAGCTAAGATTTTTAACTTCTTCATCTTCTTTAAAATCAATATTAAAGAAGTGTTGTGGTTCAAGAATACCCTTAGTTATTGTTCCTGTTTTATCAGAACAGATAACATCAATATTACCCAAATCTTCAAATACATTAAGTCGCTTGATTAACAACTTCTTTTTAGACAATTGTAAAGCTGCATTTGAAAGTGAAATAGAGAGAATAACAGGCATTGTTTCAGGTGTAATACCAAGTGACAAAGTAATACCTAAGATAAAAGAACTAATAACATCTCTACCAAGTGAGACATTTATTATAAAGGAGGTTGTTGTTATAAAAATTACAAACCAAAAGATAGCATTACTAAATTGATCTAGTTTTTTAACAAAATTAGTTTTCTGTTGTTCTTTATCACCAATCTGTACAGATCTTCCAAGAAATGTATCATCAGCGATACTAACCACAATTCCTTTTCCATATCCTTGATCTACAAAAGTACCTTGAAATACTCCATTTTTAATATCCTGTGGATGGCTACCAGTGCTACTCTTCTTAAAATCCTTCTCAACTGACATTGATTCTCCAGTTAAAGCAGCTTCATTGATTGAAAGATTACTCGATTCAATTAAACGAATATCAGCAGGAATATAATCTCCTTTGTTAATGAGAACTATATCTCCAGGAACAATATCTTCAGCTTCAATCATCTGAATTTTTCCGTCTCGCAATACTTTTGATCGAATTCTAATAAGTTTCTGAAGTTTTTCTAAAGATTTTTGTGCTTTGTATTCTTGTGAGAATCCAAGAATGGCGTTAATAGCCAACATGACAAAAATAACCGTTCCATTAACATTATCTCTAGTTATAAATGAAAAGACCGTAACACCAATAAGTATTAAAACTAGTGGATTACTAAATTGAGCCCATAAGAGTTTTAATGTACGATTTCTCTCCTTTTTTATAAGAATATTTCGTCCATATTTCTTACGATTTGTTTGAAATTGATTAGTATCTAAGCCTTCTTTCTGAGAATGAAATTGAGAATATATTTTATCTAAATCATCCGACCAGTGTTGCATACTAACAATATACGGTATTTAGACAGTGGTGAGAATATGTTAAAATCATTACTATTATGAGATTATTGAAATACGGAATAGTTATATTGGTCCTAATTTTAGGAGTTCTTTTGTCCTATCCCCGGCCTTCATTTGCGGCAAGTAACTTAACTGTAACTTCAACAAATTTTCCTCCATACAATATTATTTTAGGCTCTGTTCAATCTATTCAATTAGTTTTTAACTACAATATCGTCGTAAAGAGTAATACAACAATCAAACTTTATGAGGATGGAGTCTCAATTCCCTTTACTTACAAGGTTATCGGCAATAGGTTGTATATTTATTCAACCAACCCATACCTACAGAATAAATCATATAAATTATATGTGAGGAATCTAAAAGAAACCTCAAGTACACATCCATTTAATCCTTATA